>JALEZN010000080.1 GCA_022772585.1 Clostridiales bacterium | reverse complement strand
CACTGCATCAAGAGCCGCAACTACATCAACGTCATCATCGCCTCCAAGCTGCCCCGGCCCCAGTGGCTCAGCATGGACCAGGCCATCAAGCACTGCACCCACGGCATCGGCATCTGGCAGTGGGCCTCCAACGACCAGGGCTGCGAGCCCGACGTGGTCATGGCCTGCTGCGGCGAGACTCCCACGCTGGAGACCCTGGCCGCCGTCACTATCCTGCACAAGTACCTGCCCGAACTGAAGATCCGGGTCATCAATGTGGTGGACCTGATGAAGCTCCAGCCCCATACCGAGCACCCCCACGGCCTCACCGCCGAGGATTTCGACGCGCTCTTCACGGTGGATAAGCCCATCATCTTCGCCTTCCACGGCTATCCCACCCTGATCCATGAGCTGACCTACCGCCGCCACAACAAGCACCTCCACGTCCGCGGCTATAAGGAGGAGGGCACCATCACCACCCCCTTCGACATGCGGGTCCAGAACGACATCGACCGCTTCCACCTGGTGGAGGACGTGGTCAAGCGTCTGCCCCAGCTGGGCAACCGTGGCTCCTTCCTCATCCAGCTCATGAAGGACAAGCTGGTGGAGCACAAGCAGTACATCATCGCCAACGGCGTGGATATGCCCGAGGTCCGGGAGTGGAAGTGGAACGACGGCAAAGGCATCGAATAAATGCCGGTTCTTCCCGTTTACATGCCATAAATAAGGCGCACCGCAGGCCTGCGGTGCGCCTTATTTTGCCCTGCGAGGAAGTTTTGCCCGCCGTGGGCGGGGACGGGGGGGCGTCCTCGCCGGACGGGCGTCCTGCGCGGACAGCGCCCCATTTCTTTCACGAAAGAAATGGGGAAAAGAAAGGTCCCGAGGGAGGCCCAGCCCTCCCTCGGGGCTCCCTCCCTATCCGAAAGCCGCTCCCACGGTGCCATCAAAATCAAGATGGTTCTCTGCCGCGCTCGCATGGTGCAGACATAAGGCGGGGAGGCACCACGCAGGCAGCGCGGAAGGGCTCTGTCAACGTGGGCACTGCGTAAGAACTCCCCCGCGTTAGGGGATTCCAAAGGGGGGGCAGTACACCCCCTTTGGGCTTTTTCTTTCCCCCATTTCTTTTGGCAAAAGAAATGGGGCCCCCGCCGGGCAGGCGGCCCGCGCGGCGAGGGCGAGCCCCGTCTCCGCCCGCGGCGAAAAAGCGCAAAAACAGGGCCCCCGCGGCAGCGGGGGCCCCTCGTCTTATCCGTGCTTTTTCAGCCAGTTGGCCGCGCAGCCCGCCAGCACCGCCGCGCCCAGAGGGAGCACATCCTCGTTGAACACGATGGCGGGGTGGTGAGAGCCGGCCCGGTTATAGATCTCCTCCGGGCCGCCGGCGCCGATGCCCATAAAGACCGACGGCACCTTCTGTGTGACCTCGGCGAAGTCCTCGCTGCCCATCTGCTTGGGCAGCTCTTCCATTTTGGTCGCGATCTCACCGGTGTAGCCCGCCAGTTCCACAGCCAGGTCAGGCTGGTTGTGGAGGGAGGCCACACCGGAGAGGAACTCCACCTTGCAGGTGCCCCGGAAGAGCTCCGCCATGCCCTCGCAGATGCGGACCAGCCGCTCCTTGCCCAGGGCCCGGTTCTCATTGGAATAGGCCCGGATGCTGCCGGTGAGCTCGGCAGACTCAGGGATGGAATTGTGGAGCTTGCCGGCATGCATGGTGCACACGGTGAGCACCAGGGGGTCCTGGGGATCCACCTCCCGGGCGTTGATCTCCTGCAGGGCCAGCAGGATGTGGGCGGCGATGTTGATGGGGTCCACGGCGTTCTGGGGGATGGCGCCGTGGCCCGCCTTGCCGGTGACGGTGATCCGGAAGCTGTCAGAAGAGGCCAGGGTTGGGCCGGGCCGCCAGGCCAGGGTGCCCACGTGCATGGGTCCGGGGAACACGTGGAGGGCCAGCGCCGCGTCCACCTTGGGGTTCTCCAGGATGCCGGCCTCCACCATGGCGGAGGCGCCCTGAAGGGTCTCCTCACCGGGCTGGAACATCAGCTTCACCCGGCCGGACAGCTCGTTCTCATGGGCCTTCAGCAGCCGGGCGGCCCCCAGCAGCATGGTGGTGTGGATGTCATGGCCGCAGGTGTGGGCCCGGCCGCAGGCGGCGGCAAAGGGCAGGCCGCTCTCCTCGGTCATGCCCAGGGCGTCCATATCCCCCCGCAGCAGGAACACCGGGCCCTTTTCCGGCCCGATGCAGGCGGTGACGCCGCCGGCAAGCCGCTCCGGGCGGCAGCCCAGGGCCTCCAGCTCACGGCACACATAGGCGGTGGTGTTGGGCAGATCCATGCCCAGCTCGGGGATCTGGTGGAGGGCCCTCCGGCAGTTCACCAGCTCATCCCGGTTCTCCAGCGCCTCCCGATACAGTGCTTTCATCTCGATCATAGCGGTATGCTCCTTTCATCCGCCCGTTCCCTGGGGACTGGCGGTCTCCATTTTCGTTTTTCTCCTATTGATACTGCAAGTTCCATGCCACCGTTCATTCCCGCTTTCTTGACAAAAAGGGCGGGAGTATGCCATAATAAATAGGCGAAATAGGTGAAAAGGGGTATCAATATGTCAAAGCAATTGGATATCATTACCTGGGATACCGACTCGGTCAACCTCTACGCCGATCAGGTGCGGGAATTCTTCGGCGACGAGGTGGAGATCCGCACCTACAGTGTACAGGCAGGCACCATCGACCAGATCGCCCCCGCCGACGTGTACCTGGTCTCCACCTGCGCTTTCTCTGACCGGGACATCACCCAGCTCCTTCCAAGCCAGGGCAAAGTGGTCATCAGCGAGGTATACATCACCCAGGAGAGCCTGTACCGCCTGCTGGCCGTGCCCCGGAACACCCGGGCCCTGCTGGTGAACATCAACCAGCCCATGGCCACCGAGACCATCGCCCTGCTCAACCAGCTGGGCGCAACCAACATCCAGTTCGTCCCCTATTATCCCGGCGCGCCTGAGCCTCCCCGGCTCTCCTGCGCTGTGACCACAGGAGAGCGGCGCTATGTGCCCGACTGGGTGGAGGAGGTCATTGACCTGGGGCCCCGGCTCCTCAGCGGCAATACCTTTATCGAGCTGGCCTTTCACCTGAAATGCGAGCATATCCTGGACCAGCCCCACTTCCAGGCGTATCTGTCCTCCCTGGCCAAGCACTCCTACAGCATCGAGCGCATGTTCCACCGCTCCATCCAGGTGGAGAGCCTTTTCGACCTGTTCCAGCAGGCCCTGGACGCCGGCGTCATCGGCGTGGACTCCGACGGCACCATCTTCGCCTGCAACCCCAAGGCCGAGGAGATTCTGGACATTCCGGTCCACCAGCTGCTGGACCATCCGTCCCAGGAATCGCTGTCCATGCTGCCCTTCGGCGAGTGCTTTGCCAACCGCAAGGCCATCCAGGCCCGGCTGGTGGAGATCAACGGCAGCGCTGTCAACGTCAGCCTCCAGCCCGTGTTCCGCAGCGGCCGCCTGATGGGGGCCTTCTGCATCCTCCAGCGCTTCCGTGACGAGGAAAAGCGCCAGCAGAAGATGCGCCGGCAGATCCTGGGCAAGGGCCACACCACCAAGTACACTTTTGACAGTATCGTGGGCCAGAGCCAGCCCATCCTCACCGCCAAGGCCCTGGCCCGCAAAATGGCGGCCAGCAGCGCCGCCATCCTCATCAGCGGTGAGAGCGGCACCGGCAAAGAACTCTTCGCCCACGCCATCCACGCTGCCAGCGCCCGCCGGAAGGAGCCTTTTGTAGCCATCAACTGCGCCGCTATTCCCGATTCTCTGCTGGAGAGCCAGCTCTTCGGCTACGAGGAGGGTTCCTTCACCGGCGCCAAAAAGGGCGGCCACATGGGCTTTTTCGAGGCCGCCCGCAGCGGCACCCTCTTCCTGGACGAGATCGAGGCCATGAGCCCCATGCTGCAGGTCAAGCTGCTCCGGGTATTGCAGGAAAAGGAGATCGTCCGGCTGGGCGGCGTGGATGTGATCCCGGTGGACGTGCGCATCATCGCGGCTACCAACGAGGACCTGCCCGCCATCGTGCGTCAGGGCGGCTTCCGCCGGGACCTGTTCTACCGGCTGAGTGTGCTGCCCCTCCAGCTTCCCCCGCTGCGGGAACGGGGACAGGATGTGCAGCTCCTGCTGGAGCGCATCAAGGAGGGCCTGGGGGCCTCCTTCTCCCTCAGCCCCGCCGCCATGCAGGTACTCATGGCACACCGGTGGGACGGAAACGTCCGGGAACTGCGCAACTGCGTGGAATATCTGGCCTATCTGGACAAGCCCATTATCCAGCCCGAGGACCTGCCTCCCACCATTTTCTCCTCCACCCAGCCGGGCTCCTTCTCCCCCGCTCCCGACCCGGGGGAGCCTTGCGCCGGCGACGTCACCGGCCAGGCCATGGCCCAGCTCCGCCGGGCGGCGGGGAGCGACCTGCCCGCCTACGCCTTTATCCTCTCCGAGCTGTGCCTCTCCTCTTCCATGGGCCGGAAGGCCCTGGCAGCCCGCGCAGCAGAGCAGGGGATTTCCATGACCGAGCAGACTGCCCGCACCGCCCTTCTCCGTCTGGAGGAACTGGGGCTGGTGGAGGTCCGCCGGGGCCGGGGCGGCAGCCGTCCCACCTCCCTGGGCCGGGCCATCTCCATGCGCCTGAAGCAGACCCCGTCATTTTAATGGGTGTTTATTGGGTCGTTAATCGTCGTTAATTGGTGAAACAAATCAAAAAATGGGTGTTTTATTGGGGCTTCCCCCAATAAAACACCTCTTTTTTATTGATTCCTCTCCATTTTTTCGGCGACTGCGTAAAATTGCTCCGTTTTATTTTATCTATTTTGCACATAATTTTTTTGTTTTACAAACTTGGCATGATTCCTGCTTTATTATTATGCGTTCGACTGCGGAGGCTGAAAGGCGCTTCCGCCGGGCCACCGTCAAGGAAAGTGAGAGATAAGATGCAGTACGATTTTAATCAGCCCATTGACCGCTGGGACAATTTTGCGGCAAAGTACGATGAATTGGAACAGCGGTACGGCCGCCGGGATCTGATCCCCATGTGGATCGCGGACATGGACCTGCGCACGGCCCAGCCCATCCTGGATGCCATCGACGCGCGCAACAAGCAGGCTATGTTCGGCTACACCAGCCGCCCCGACTCCTATTTCGAGGCCGTGTGCGACTGGCAGGAGAAGCGCAACGGCTGGCGGCCCGATATCAAGCGCTGCCTGTTCAGCCTGGGCGTGGTCCCGACCCTGTGCACCTGTGTGCGGGAGTTCTCCAATCCCGGTGATGAGATCCTGTTCCTGACTCCTGTTTACGGCGAGTTTTATGACTCGGTGGAGAACTGGGACCGCAAACCCCTGACCGTCTCCCTGAAAGAGGACGAAAACGGCCGCTACAACGTGGACTTCGAGGCCTTTGAGAACGCCCTCAAGCGCAAGCCCCCCATCTTCATTCTCTGCAACCCCCACAATCCCGTTGGCCGGGTGTGGACTCCCGAGGAGCTGCGCCGCATGGGTGAGCTGTGCGTGAAGTACGGCACCCTTATCATCAGCGACGAGATCCACAGCGACCTGATGCTCTTCGGCCATAAGCACACCCCCATGGCCTCCGTCAGCGAGGAGATCGCCGCCCATACCATCACCTGCACCTCGGCCACCAAGACCTTCAATCTGGCCGGCCTGCAGGCCGCCACCATCGTGTTCCCCAACCAGGAGCTGCAGGACCGGTATCAGAAGTTCTGGAAGGGCCTGGATGTACACCGCAACAACTGCTTCAGCCTGGTGGCCGTGGAGGCCGCTTTCCGCCACGGTGAGGAGTGGCTGGAGCAGCTGCTCGCCCACCTGGAGCAGAACGTGCTCTATGTGGAGGAATACCTGCGGGAGAACATCCCCGAGATCAAGCTCCACCGCCCCGAGTGCACCTATCTGCTGTGGCTGGACTGCAAGGGCCTGGGGCTGCCCGGCGATGAGTTGCCCCGCTTCATGGTGGAAAAGGCCCATCTTGCCCTCAACGACGGCCGCGGCTTCGGCCCCAGGGAGGGCGAGGGCTTTATGCGCATGAATATCGCCTGTCCCCGCTGTACCGTTGAGAAGGCCCTGGGCCAGCTCAAGGCCGCGGTGGACGAACTCAAGGGCCGCTGAGAGAGGGCCCGGTTTCCTGGTATCTTGTCTCCTGTCGGGAGATTGGATAAAATATAAAGAGGAGGATTTTCTATGTCCAAGAACAACACCTTGGAGAAGAAGAGCTTTATCGTCCGCGCTCTGGACGTGGTCGAGCGCGCCGGTAACGCCCTTCCCAGCCCCGCAGTCATTTTCCTGATCCTGACCGCCCTGGTCATGGTCATCTCCGCGATCTGCGCCGCTGCGGGCGTGACGGTCACCTATGAGACCATCGACACCCACAACAACAACGAGATCGTGGAGGTCACCGTTGCCGCCGTGAGCCTGCTCACCGGCGACTCCATCCGCACTCTGGTCACCAAGATCGTCAGCAACTTCACCAGCTTCTTTGCGCTGGGCACCGTGTTTACCATCATCATCGGCGTCAGCGTGGCTGACGGCTCCGGCATGATCTCCGCCCTGCTGCGCAAGGCTGCCAACTCTGCCCCCAAGAGCCTGGTCACCGCCATGGTGGTCTTCCTGGGCATCATGTCCAACATCGCCTCCTCCACCGGCTATGTGGTTCTGGTCCCCCTGGGCGCCATCCTGTTCATGGCCTTTGGCCGTCACCCCATCGCCGGTCTGGCTGCCGCCTTTGCCGGTGTGTCCGGCGGCTGGAGCGCCAACCTGCTGATCGGCACCAACGATCCCATGTTTGCCGGCATGTCCACTCAGGCCGCCAACATGCTGGACCCCAACTACACCGTCTCTCCCGTGTGTAACTGGTTCTTTATGGTCGCGTCCACCTTCGTCATCACCGCCGTGGGCACCCTGATCACCGACAAGCTGGTGGAGCCCCGCCTGGGCAAGTATGTGCCCGAGGGCGCCATCGACACCGCCACCAATGACCTGACCGCCGCCGAGCGCCGCGGTCTGAAGTTCGCCGGCATCGCCGCTCTGGTGTACCTGGCCGTCATCGCCATCGCCGTGCTGCCTCCCAATGGCCTGCTGCGCAACCCCGAGACCGGCGCGATCCTCTCCAGCCCCTTCATGAGCGGCATCATCTTCTTCATGATGCTCCTGTTCCTCATCCCCGGCATCGCCTTCGGCGTGGGCGCCGGCACCATCAAGAGCGACAAGGACGTCGTTGACCTGATGACCAAGGGCATCGCCGGCATCTCCGGCTTCATGGTCCTCATTTTCTTCGCCGCCCAGTTCACCAACTTCTTCACCTACTCCAACCTGGGCACCATCCTGTCCGTCAGCGGCGCCAACTTCCTGAAGAACATCGGCTTCGTGGACCTGCCTCTGATCATTGTCTTTATCCTGATCACCGCCCTGCTCAACCTGCTGGTGGCCGTGGACTCCGCCAAGTGGGCCATCATGGCTCCCATCTTCGTGCCCATGTTCATGCGCCTTGGCCTGTCTCCTGAGCTGACTCAGGTGGCCTACCGCATCGGCGACTCCTGCACCAACATCATCGCCCCCACCATGCCCTTCTTCGTGCTGACTGTGGCCTTCTTCCAGAAGTACGACAAGAAGGCCGGTATCGGCACCGTGGTCTCCACCATGCTGCCCTACTCCATCGCCTTCCTGCTGGGCTGGATCGTGCTCTTCATCATCTGGTATGTCCTGGGCCTGCCCCTTGGCCCCGGTTCCCCGATGTTCTATCCCGCTTAATCCAAACTCCATACCGAACTCGTGCAGGACTGCGCGCGCACCGCGCGCGCAGTCCTGTGTTTTAACAAGGAGGTCTTTTTTATGCAACCCAAAGAGAGCCGCATCAAGGAGCTGCTCCGCCGGCATGGGCTGGACGGCGCCATTGTCTCCTCCCCTGAGAATTTCCACTATGTGACCGGCTTCGGCGGCCACCAGCACACTGTCTCCCGCCAGCCCGGCTTTTCTGTGGCCGTAGTCTCCGCCCGGGAGGATGTGCCCACCCAGCTCACCACCATGGACTTTGAGGTCCCCACCTTTGAGAAGAAGAGCGCCGGCCGCTTTATCGTGCGCAAGTATGACACCTGGGTTGGCTTGAAGACCTGGGACGAAATTGCCAACGGCGCCGTCGTCCCCGCCCCGGACGTCATGGAGAGCTCCATGGACGTGCTGAAGAAAATGGTGAAGGATATGGACCTGGCTGACAAGAAGTTGGGTCTTGAGCTGGACTATCTGCCGCTGGGCTATTATAATGGTCTGTGTCAGGCTTTCCCCGACGCCGTGTGGGAGAATATCTCCGACCTCTTCGTCTTTGCCCGCAGCGTCAAGACCCCCGAGGAGATCGAGATGTTCCGCACCCTCTGCCGGGCCGCCGACGCCGGCTTCACCGCTGTGAGCCAGATGGTGAAGGTGGGCGTCAGCGAGCAGGACATGGTCCGCACCTTCCGCGAGACCGTCATTGCCACCGGCAAGGCCGCGCCCAGCGCCTGGTCCATGTTCTCCACCGGCGAGTCCGGTTCCCGGCTCACCATCCCCGGTGACGCCGTGGTCCAGAAGGGCGATGTGGTCAAGTTCGATGCCGGCGTCAACGCCGAGTTCGACTTCTACACCACCGACACCTCCCGCTCCTGGGTCATGGACGGCGCCGATCCCGCCCTCTACAAGCTCAAGGACCGCCTGTACGAGGGCCAGCGCCGGATGATTGCCGCCGCCCGCCCCGGACTGCCCATCAACGAGCTCTACCACATTGCCTATGACTATGTGAAGGAGGCCTTCCCCTCCTACCGCCGGGGCCACCAGGGCCACAGCATCAGCATGGGCCCCGCCACCGCCGAGGCGCCCTATATCAACGCCTCCACCACCCGGCCCTTGGAGGCCGGCATGGTCCTGGCCATGGAGGTCCCCTGCTATATCAGCGGTGTCCAGGGCTTCAACATTGAGGACATGGTCCTCATCACCGAGGACGGCTGCGAGGTCCTCACTCCCAACACGCCCCACTATCTTTAATCCCGGAGCCAAGAAAGGACGATACCCATGAAAGTTCTGATCGTAGGCGGTGTGGCCGGCGGCGCCGGCACAGCCGCCCGCCTCCGCCGCAACGATGAGCAGGCGGAGATCATCCTGTTCGAGAAGGGCGAGTATATCTCCTTCGCCAACTGCGGCCTGCCCTACTATATCGGCGGCACCATCACCGAGCGGGAGAAGCTCCAGCTCCAGACCCCCGAATCCTTCCACGCCCGCTTCAACGTGGACGTGCGGGTGAAGCATGAGGTCACTGCCGTGGACTCCGCCGCCAAGACCGTCACCGTCCTGGACCACGCTGCCGGGACCACCTATACTGAGTCCTATGACAAGCTGGTCCTCTCCCCCGGTGCCTCCCCCATCCGGCCCAAAATGCCCGGCATGGAGGACAACCATATCTTTACCCTGCGCAACATCCCCGACACCTACGCCATCTACGACCACATTGAGAAGGCCCATCCCAAAACGGCCGCCGTCATCGGCGCCGGCTTCATTGGTCTGGAGATGGCCGAGAACCTGGCCCACCGGGGCCTGAAGGTGTCGGTGGTGGAGGCCGCCCCCCACGTGATGGCCCCCATGGACCTGGATATGGCCCACACCGTCCACAACTATATCCGTGCCAGCGGCATGGGTCTGTATGTGGGCAAGAAGTGCGCCAGCTTCACCCATGACAGCGTAGTGCTGGAGGACGGCACCGCCCTCCCCGCCGATATGGTCATCCTCAGCATCGGCGTGGCCCCCGAGACCCGCTTCCTCCAGGGCAGCGGGGTGGAGCTGGGCCGCCGGGGCGAAATCCTGGTGGACGACCAGATGCGCACCAGCGTGCCCGACATCTTCGCCCTGGGCGACGCCGCCACCGTGCGCAACATCGTCACCGGCAATACCCAGGTCATCCCCCTGGCCGGTCCCGCCAACAAGCAGGGGCGCATCGTGGCCGACGTGATCTGCGGCAAGGACGCACACTACAAGGGCAGCCAGGGCACCTCCATCATGAAGTTCTTCGACCTGGCGGTGGCCTGCACCGGTGAGAAGGAGGAGAGCCTTCAGGCCGCCGGCACTCCCTACCGCAAGAGCTTCACCGTCTCCTCCAACCACGCCGGGTACTATCCCGACGGCACCCAGATGATCGTCAAGCTCCTCTTCACCCCCGACACCGGCAGGGTGCTGGGCGCACAGATCGTGGGCGGCGAGGGCGTGGACAAACGCATTGACGACCTGGCCAACGCCGTCCGCTTCGGTCTCACCGTCTATGACCTGCAGGAGATGGAGCTGGCCTACGCGCCCCCCTTCTCCAGCGCCAAGGATCCGGTGAACATGGCCGGCTATGTGGCCCAGAACATTCTGGAGGGCGTGATGACTCCCTTCTACGCCGAGGACGTGGCCGGTATCCCCGCCGACGCCATCCGTCTGGACGTGCGCAAGCCCCAGGAGCTGGAGGATCTGGGCACTCTGCCCGGCTTTATCAACATCCCGGTGGACGAGCTCCGCGGCCGCATGGGTGAGCTGGACCTGAGCCGTCCCATCTACGTCAGCTGCCAGGTGGGCCTGCGCGGCAACGTGGCCGCCCGGATGCTGCAGCACTCCGGCGCCAGGGTGTACAACCTGTCGGGCGGCTACACCCTCTATTCCGCATACGCCAAGGACCAGGAGGGCCTGGCCGACGACGCGAATAAAAACTGTACCGCCTGCGGCATGCAGGAAAAGAGATAGGAGTAATACCAATGCTGGATCGCGCGAAATATGATACCTACGTCCGTATCCTGAAGGATGAGCTGGTGCCCGCCCTGGGCTGCACCGAGCCCATCGCCATTGCCCTGGCCGCCGCCAAGGCCCGGGAGGCCCTGGGTGAGATGCCCGTCCACATCCGGGCTGCCTGCAGCGGCAACATCATCAAGAACGCCAAGGGTGTCATCGTCCCCACCACCGGCAACATGAAGGGCATCGACACCAGCGCCGTCCTGGGCGCCGTGGCAGGCGACCCCGCCCTGGGGCTGGAGGTGCTGAGCCGGGTGACCCCCGCCGATCTGGAGGAGACCCGCCGGCTGCTGGACGAGCATATCTGCGACGTGGACCTGCTGGACACCCCCGCCCGCCTTCACATCCTCATCGAGATGAAGGGTAAGGACCACACCGCCCTGGCCGAGATCCGGGACGAGCACACCAACGTGGTGCGCATCGAGCGGGATGGCCAGCGGCTCTTCTTCAAGGAGACCGAGGCGGTGGTGGAGTCCGAGGAGAGCGACCTGGACGAGCTGAACCTGGCCGACATTCTGGAGTTTGCCAATACCGTGGATCTCGCCGACGTCCGTCCCACCCTGGATCGCCAGGTGGAGTACAACACCCGCATCGCTCAGGAAGGCATGACCCATGTCTACGGCGGTCGGGTGGGCGCCACCCTCATGCGCCATTACGGCGGGGATGTGCGCATCCGCGCCCGGGCCATGGCTGCCGCCGGCAGCGACGCCCGCATGGGCGGCTGCGTCCTGCCCGTCATCATCAACTCGGGCAGCGGCAACCAGGGCATCACCTGCTCGGTGCCTATCTGGGTGTATGCCAAGTACCTGGGCGCCCCCGATGAGACCATGTACCGCGCCCTGGTGGTGAGCAATCTGGTGGCCCTGCTCCAGAAGCGGGGTATCGGCCGCCTGTCCGCCTTCTGCGGCGCCGTCTGTGCCGCCTGCGGCAGCGGCGCCGGCATCACCTACCTCCACGGCGGCGACTACGAGACCATCGGCCGCACCATCACCAACACCCTGGCCAACGTCTCCGGCATCGTCTGCGACGGCGCCAAGGGCAGCTGCGCCGCCAAGATCGCCGCCTCGGTGGACGCCGCCATCCTGGCCCACGAGATGTCCATGGACGGCAACACCTTCGGCGCCGGTGAGGGCCTGGTCAAGGAGAGCGTGGAAAAGACCATCGCCAGCATCGGCCGCATGGCCGCCGAGGGCATGCGGGAGACCGACACCGAGATCCTCAAGATCATGATCGACCAGGAGGAATCCGGCTGCTGAGCCCCTTTCCCATCCAAAAACAGAGCCGCCGCGGAGCATCCGCGGCGGCTCTGTCTGTTATGATCCGGTCCCTCCCGGGAGGCAAGAAAATCTCTTCATTCCATGTTGACAACCAGCAGAAAATCCGTTATCCTATCATATAGATATATTTCGATTTATAGATGGGAGTGTCTCGCTTATGGAATGGTTCGCAAGCCTGTGGAATATCGTGGAGCGGCAGCTGCTGGGCATGACCTGGCTGCGGGACCTGATTGGGGCCGCTCTGGAGGCTCTGGGTCTGGACCTCACCGGCCCGGTGGGGAGCAGCATCCACTTTTTCCTCTATGACACGGTCAAAATCATGGTGCTGCTGGCGGTGCTCATCCTGGTCATCTCTTACATCCAGAGCTACTTTCCGCCGGAGCGCACCAAACATATCCTAGGCCGTCTCCACGGCCTGGGTGCCCGCTGCGCCGCCGCCCTGCTGGGCACGGTGACGCCTTTCTGCTCCTGCTCCTCCATCCCGCTGTTCATCGGCTTCACCAGTGCGGGCCTGCCCCTGGGTGTGACCTTCTCCTTTCTGATCTCCTCTCCTATGGTGGACCTGGGCTCTCTGGTGCTGCTGATGGGCATTTTCGGCTGGCGGGTGGCGGCAGTCTATGTGCTGCTGGGACTGGTCATCGCCGTGGCTGGGGGCACCCTCATTGAAAAGGCCCATCTGGAGGACCAGGTGGCCGGCTTCATCCGCACCGCCCCCGTCTTTGACGTGCCCCAGGCCGCGCTCCGCCCCCGGGACCGGCTGCGCTTTGCCCGGGACCAGGTGGCAAATACCGCCCGGAAGGTCTTTCCCTACGTCCTGGCCGGGGTGGCCATCGGCGCGGTCATCCACAACTGGCTGCCGGAGAGATGGATCGTGACCCTTCTGGGCGGCGGCAATCCCCTGGGCGTGGTGCTGGCAACAGCGGCGGGCATTCCCATGTACGCCGACATCTTCGGCACCATCCCCATCGCCGAGGCTTTGCTGGCCAAGGGCGCGCAGCTGGGTGTGGTCCTTTCCTTCATGATGGGGGTCACCACCCTGTCCCTCCCCTCTCTGGTCATGCTGCGCAAGGCTGTCAAGCCCAAACTGCTGGCCCTCTTCGTGGCCGTATGCACCGCGGGCATCATCGCAGTGGGCTATTTCTTCAACGCGGTCCAGGCCCTGCTTCTGGTATAGGATACTCAACGGAGGGATAAGCGGATCTGCGCCAAGTGAGCAGCACTCCAAATTCAGAGCGCTCTTTTACGACCACGCGGGAGCGGAGGACAATCCGCCCCCGCTCTTTTTTCATTTTTTCTCTTGACGCCGCATCCATTCTGTGCTATCCTTACACCAATAGTTAGTTTATACTAACCGCGAATCCTCATAGGGCCGCCCTTTTCTTTTTTATCTGTCAGTTAGTTATAGCTAACCAAATGGAAAGGAGTATTGCCATGTCTCCCGAGACTGCCGCCTTTGAGCAGGCACTGGCGTTCCACTGTGCCCCTACGCTGGCCGCCCTGACCTGTGCTAACCTGATCTCTCTTTCTCAGACCGACTATCCCGGCCTGAAGGACCTGCTTCGGGACTACAGCCCCCGGCTGGAGAAGGCAGGGATCCTGCTCTTTCCGCTGTGCCGGTACCGCCGGCGGTCCCTGCTGCTGGTCTGCCGCCCGGCACTGCTGGAGGATCAGCTGGCGCTCCCACCGGTGCGGGAATTTCTTGCGGACATGGGCTATCCTATGGCGGCAGGTCTCTTCCCCGTGCTGGAGCACCTGCGGCGGCAGGTGGAGTATTCCGGAGGCTTTCCCCATGAGATCGGCTTTTTCCTGGGCTATCCCCCGGCGGACGTGCTGGGCTTTCTGACCTTGGGCGGCCGGAACTGCAAGCTCTGCGGCTACTGGAAGGTCTACAGCGATGTGGAGTATGCCAGGCGCTGTTTCCAGCGCTTTGACCGCAGCCGGGCACGGCTCCTGCACGAGGTACGCCAGGGCCGGAGCCTGCCGGAGCTGCTGGCACCGCTGCCCCGCCGGGCCGCGTAAGCCCGCTTCATTAAAAAGGAGGTTTTTACCATGCAAATCGCTGTGATCTACTGGACCGGCTCGGGCAATACCGAGCTTATGGCCCAAGCCGTAGCTGAGGGCGCCCGGGAGGCCGGCGCCGCCGTTTCCCTGACACCGGTAGCCGGCATCAATGCCGACACCGCCGCAGGATATGACCGCCTGGCTCTGGGCTGCCCTGCCATGGGGGCCGAGGTGCTGGAGGAAAGTGAATTTGAGCCCTTCTTCTCCTCACTGGAGGACAGGCTCGGCAGCAAAAAACTGGCCCTCTTCGGCTCCTACGGCTGGGGTGACGGGCAATGGATGCGGGACTGGCAGGAGCGGACGGAACATGCCGGTGCACAGCTCTGCCAGGACGGTCTGGCAGTCATGGAGACACCGGACGGCAACGCCTTGGCTGCATGCCGCGCTCTTGGCCGGGCGCTGGCAGAAGCCTGAGCCCCGGTGGGTCCGGGCGCCGGCGCACCTTCCGGCGTCCGGACCCTGACAGAAAAGGCGGACGCCCGGAGCGGGCGGGTCTATGGGCTTCGATCCGCCCGTTCCGCGCATCCTCCTTTGGTCAATACCGGCCTCTCTTTCTCCAAGCAGCACATACCCAACAAGAAAACCACCCGGTGCCTGGACAGCGCCGGGTGGTTTTCCGTCTGTTGGAAACAGTTATTTTGTTCCGCTTCGGCGCTCCAGCAGGAGGCAGGCCGCCGTGATGAGCAGCGCCAGCACGCCGCCGGTCAGGAACTGTTCTGCCGGGGTGCTTCCCGCCGTCAGCCCGGACACCGCCCCCACCAGCACCGGTGAGAGAAAGTAGCCCACATTCACGATGGTGAGCACCAGGGCCGTGGCGGCGGGCAGAGTCCGCTGGGGCGCGGCCCCGGCCATCTCCAGCATCAGGCAGGGGCTGAAAAGCGCGATGCCCACCGCCGCGCCGCACACCGCCAGCACCGCCGTGGCAAGGTTCACCCAGAGCCCGGCCAGCACGTAGGTCCCGCCCATGATGGCCAGGGCCAGAGCGAAGGTATAGCGGCCGGTCCGCCGGTAGATGGGGCCGAAACAGATGGCCAGCAAGCCGGAGAGCACCGAGGCCGCCGCCGTCACCGCCCCGGTGACCGCCGCAGTGCCGAACCCGCCTCCCTCGATGTACAGGGAGGTATGGGTCACGTTCACATAATAGCACACGGCGAAGGCAAAGCCGATGGCGCACAGCCGGACCAGCGCCGCCCGGTCCCAGCCGTCCGTCACTCCGGCGCCGCCCTCTTCTCTGGCCGCGGGCCGGTCTTTGGGCAGCCAGGCCAGGGTCAGTACCAGCGGCACCGCCGCCAGCGCAAAGAGGAGATAGACACTGTACCAGCACAGATCGGCCAGCACGCCTCCCACCAGCACGACCGAAACGCGGCCCAGCTGGAGCATGCCCGAGGCCACGCCGGACACCCGGCTCCGCTCCTCCCCCTGGTAATACATGCTGACCAGCAGGGGGTATACTGTGGAATTGATTCCGTAGGCCACGCCCATCACCGCGCTGCCCAGCAGCAGCACCGGCAGACAGCCGTGGAAGACAAGGCTCATCCCGCCGCCCAGCAGGAAGAGGGCCATGGCCGCCGCCGACAGGTCCCGCCGGGAGCACCACCGGGTGAGCACCGGCACCCCCAGGATCCCCGCGATGCCCGCCAGGTTGGGGATGGTGAGCAGCAGCAGGAGCCTCTCCTCGGGTACCCCGGGGAAGGCGGCCACCAGGCCGCTCACCGCCACCGAGGGCACCAGATAGATGAGATTGACAAAGCACAGGGCATAGATGGGGAGCTTGGTCTTCATGCAGCGCCGTCCTCTCTTTTGGTATGAGTGGTTATTATATACCACTCCCGCTGGGAGAGCAAGGGCGCAAGCCGCGAAAAAAGGCCGAAAAAACGGGACGTGCCGGCACAGTTTTTTTGCATCCTGCCCCGCCGGAAATGCACTCCGGCGGCACTGCTCTTGCCTTTCCCCTTCCAGTGCGCTATGCTCATGCTGTCAGCTGACAAAGGAGGCCGCTATGAAGATCACCGTAGAACACCGTGACAGTCCGGAGAACGAGATCGTCCTGCGCTGCCGGGAGCTGGACGAGGAGATGCTCCACATTCTGGCCCTGCTGCGGTCAGGGATGCAGACACTCTGCGTCTTCACAGAGGAGCGGGAGACCGTCTTTCTCTCTCCCCGGGAGGTCCTGTACGCCGAATCCGTGGAGGAAAAGACCTGGCTCTACTGTGAAAAGGCCGTCTGGCGCACCGCGCTGACCCTGGCAGAGCTGGAGGCCCGGTATGAGGCCCTGGGTTTCTGCCGGGTGAGCCGGTCCATGGTGGTAAACCTCCACGGAATCCGGCATCTGAAGAGCTGCGCCGGAAGCCGCGTCGAGGCCACCATGCGCAACGGGGAGAAGGTCATGATCTCCCGGCATTACGGGCCGCTCCTGCGGGAACGGCTGGGCATGTAAAGGAGGCTTTTATGAAACAATTTCTGCGTTTTTACGCCTGGGGCGTGGAAGTCAAGCTCTACATGAGCATCTATACCGCCGCCGTGGTATTCTTCCAGGGCATCACGGAGGTGCTTCAGGGGCGGTACGCCATCAGCGTGTGGGTACTGCTGGAAATGCTGCTGGTCAGCTTCGTCTTTGCCGCCATCCAGTACGCGGTGCTGCCCGCCGGGCAGTGGTCATCCAGAGGACGGCTGGCGGCATGGGTGGTCTGCGCCAATGTGCTGTATATCGGCGCTTCCCTGGTATTCGGCTGGTTCCCCGGCGTCCCGCTCTGGGGGGATATCCTGTTGATCGCCATGCTGGAGTGCGGCCTGTTCGCCATCTGGTTCGGCGAGCAGGTGGCCTGCTGGCGGGACACCAGAGACCTGAACCGGAGCCTGCGGCGCTTCCAGAAGGAAGTCTAAAAACCGGCCCGGTTCAGAGCGCCGCATGGGCCAGCCTGGCCGCCGCGACGGCCAGCTGCTCCGCCGTGGGTTCCCAGCCGTAGAAATAGACCCCTATGACCCGCGCGCCGCTGCCCAGCAGGTATTCGTCGGCGGCCTCGCCGCCGGAGTAGAGCCGGTACATCCAGTCCGCGCCCTCCGGCGGCGTCTCCCGCCGGTACTCCCGTTCCTCATACCACTGGTCATATTGGCGGAGGTACTGCTCCGCGCACCATTCATAGAGGACGGGCCACTTTACGTCCACGATCACATAGCGCAGCTCGGGGGCGTCCTCACCGTCCGGGAAGGCGTTCTGCCTGCCCACATACTTGGCCAGGAAGGGGCTGCTCTGGGCCTCCCACTCGCAGGAGTAGTGGGCGTAGTCTGTCTCCGTCAGATCCTCCACCCGCAGGGGGATGGGGTCATGGTAGATCTCCCAGGTCATGGTATGGCCGCCAGCGTATTCCGTGGTATAGGTCTCCGCCGGCTCCCGGCCGGGGCCCAGGTCCATGCGCAGGATCAGGAAGGTCATCGTGCCCGTCAGCAGAAAGGCCCCGAGAAAGGCGGTGGCCCAGGTAGCCGCCATACTGGCCTTTCGGGAAGCACCTATGGACTTCATGGCGTGCTTGACTCCCATCACCGCCAGCAGCAGCAGCACCGTATACCCCATGCCCAGCAGGGCGACGGTCCCCATACGGCGGTCCGCCATTTCCATGAGCCACAGGACCAGGGCGATCAACGTTATCGCCAGCAGGATCTGGGAGACACGGCGGTAGGTCCCTTTGACAGAGACACAGGCACCCCCGGCCTCCACTTCCCGCCGGGAGCGGCGGTACCACACTCCGTAGCTCACCAGGTTCACCAGGGACGCCGCGATCACCAGCACCCACAGAAAGAGGCTCCCCAGAGTCACCGAGTCAGAGAGCAGGTCCACCAGTCCCGCCAGGCGGTCGTGGGCGGCAGACCACAGCTGCATGACGATCTGGAGGACCGCGATCAGGGCCAGCGCGATGCTGCCGGGCAGGAAGTTCTTCCGCATGGCCCGCTGTACCGTGCGCAGCCGGACAGCCTCGTCGGTCTCAATGGGGGCCGCGTCCTCGTCCGCCGTGCAGAAGATCTGCATCTGGGCCCACCGGGCCACCAGGGTCCAACCCGCCTCCTCACAGTAGTCCAGATAGGTCTGCTGGTCCGGACCGGGGGCCGGGTCGAACTCCGACGCTCCCGGGAAGTAAGTCACCGCATACCGCAGCCGCCGGGGCTCACAGCGGCGGTAGCGCCAGAACCAGGACGTGATCTTCTCCAGCTGCCAGCCCCTGGCCGCCATGGAAGCAAGATGCTTCTCGATCCCCGTGCTGTCGTAAAAGACAAAGCTCTCCACCCGCCGTTTTCGCTCTCTCATACGTTTCCCTCCCCTTCTCCCCGGCATCGCCGGTAATCTCCCGTCAGCGTCATCAGCCGCTGATACTCGTTCTCCAGGGCGTCCAGGCCCTGCCGCGTGATCTGGTAGCTCCTGCGGCGGCCGTCCACCCGGGTCTGGCGGATCATGCCCGCCCCCTCAAACTGCTCCAGCAGATTGTACAGCGTCCCCGGCCCCACCGTCACCCGGCCGCCCGTCATCTCCTGTATCCGGGCCATCACGTCCATGCCGCAGCACTCGGTCTGGAGGCAAAGGAGGATGTAGAACATCTGCTCGGTGAGAGTCTGGAATTTCTCCCGGGGCATAAGCGCTCCCCCCTTTTATCGAATATCGATATTTTCTGTTTCCAGTATAATATCGAATATCGTTAATGTCAAGGGACAAAAACCCCGGAGCGCTTTTTCCGCGCTCCGGGGTCTTCTGATCGTTAAGCGGGTCATCCGGCGTCCGCCTGCCGCTCACAGCGCACCGTGATACGGGAGCGGCCTCCCAAGGTGCAGGTGAAAAGGGTCAGATCCCAGTCCCCTGTCACCATCTCCTCCACGTCGGCCGGCCCAAGCTGCTCCAGCTCGGTCACCGCGTAGGAGAACTGGTTCCCGTCCACATCGGTGAACACCACTTCGCTGCCGGGCTTCAGCCGCCGCAGGCGGCCGAAGTGCCGGGTGTAGTTATGGGCGGCAATGACCATGTCGTCCTGGTACACCGAGCCGGAATACCGGCAGGGAGAGAGCTTCAGGTCGGAGTAGCTCCAATCGCTCATCACCGGCAGGGACAATTCCAGCGCCGGGATGGACAGACGGCCGATATAGGTATGGCCGTCGATCTCCACGGTGGGCATCTCCATCTCCGGAGCCGCCACATAATCGGGCAGCGCCTCCGGAGGGGCGGCCTCCTCCGCTTCCCGGATCTCCGCGTCCAGCTGGCGGACGGCACTGTCCGCCGCGGCGGCGGCGTGACCCTCGTCCCAGATGTTATAGGCCGTCAGACAGAGGGCCGCCGCAATCAGCAGCAGCCCTCCCATCATCGCGGGCCAGCCACGTTTATTCCTCATGGCCGCCGCTCCATTTTCTCTGTCTCGCCCAGCCCAGCAGGAAGAGTGCCATGCCGCTCACGGCCAGGATGGGCACCGGCCACCAGAGCTGTCCGGTCTGGGGGACCTCCTCCCCCGGCTCGCCGGGATTGGATGGGTTGCCCGGAGTAGACGGATTCCCCGGCGTGGACGGAGTCGCCGGTCCGCCCGGCACTTCCGGCTCCTCTATGATGCCCGGCGTGGGGGTGGGCGCGGGGGTGGGCTGTCCCGGTTCGTCCGAAGGCTCCGGGGAGGGCGAGGGGCCTTCCGGTACCTCCGGCTCCTCAATATAGATGTTGGTCACCACAAAGGTGATGCCCTCCTGCGTGACAGATACGCCGTAGTGATCCGGGACCTCTTCCTCCACCACCTGCCACTGATAGCGGTCGCTGAGACCGGTCCAGGTGTACCGCCAGTTATTGGCGGCGCTGAGCTCCACGGTGTCGTAGACCTTGCCGTCCTTCAGAAGCTGCACCTTCACGCTGGCAGGCCGGTCCTCGCCGTGGCCTTCGTCCTCCCAGACCTTGATCACCTTCCGCTGGACCTTATCGCCGCCGCCTCCCGGGCTGTCATAGGTGCGGTCATATTTGGGTGCGGTGGCCGCGTCGTAGTGCCACGCATCGGCGTCGTCCAGGCTGGGCAGGGAAATCAGGAAAGGCGTGGGGGTATAGGTATAATTGCCCGCGGTGTGGCGGCTGCCGGTGACCAGATAGAGCCCGGTCTCCAGGCCGGTAAAGGTCAGCTTTCCGTCCTGATCGGTGCTGCCCTCCGCCAGGGGGGCGATCTCATCCCGGGCGGCATAGCCGGCCAGAGTCTCTGCCAGCGCCCGCCAGGATGCACTGTCCTGGCCGTCCCACACGACGGAGTAGTCTTTAAATTCCTCGGTGGGCGTGAAACGCACGGTCTCCGACACCTCCGCCACCCGCCAGATCCGGAAGGTCACGCCGGAAAAGCCCGCGCCGTCCCGGCCGTATTCCAGCGTCAGGGAGCACTCCCGCCCGGTGTCCACCCGGGTATAGGCCGACGCGCTCCGCGGCAGGCAAAGGACACACAGCAGCAGACACAGCACGGCCGCCGCGCTCCGCCGGAACTCATATTTCATCTTCATTGGGACGATCCCTGCCTTTCCCAATCAGTTTTTCTTCTTTTTGCGGGTGCTTACCAGCAGCCACACCAGCAGGAGCAGCAGCAGCGGCACCGCCACCACAGGCGCCACCAGGATAGGGTCGATCTGCATGGCGTCGGCCGTCACACGGATGGAGGAGGCACCGGACTGATTCTCGATCCGATGCCCCCGCACCAGCAGCCGGTGGGAGTTGACGCCGTAGGGCGTGCAAGTCACCAGCGTGCAGTAGTCCCGCTCCGGATCAATGGCCAGGTCCTCCACCTGATGGGGCTCCACGATGCGGATCTGGTCCACCTCATAGGTCAGCGTCTCGTCCAGCACCCGCAGAAGGAATACGTCCCCCTCCTTCAGCCGGTCCAGGTTGGTAAACAGCTTGGCCGAGGGCAGGCCCCGGTGGCCGGACAGGACGCAGTGGGTCCCCACCCCACCCACCGGAAGGGAGGAGCCCTGGATATGGCCTACGGCGATCTGCAGAACCGCCTCGTCAGTACCGTGGTAGATGGGGAGGGAACACTTGATCTCCGGGATCTCAATATAGCCCATGACGCCGCTGCCCGCCACGTTCAGCAGGCTGTCGTACTCGGCCTGCTCCTCCCCGCTCATGGAGAGAAAGGGGTTGGCCCGGCCCACCAGAGTCCGGTTGTAGCCCTCCGCGGCCTGCCAGAGATGTTCATAGGTGTTGTCGTCCAGCGCGGCCACCTCGCCGGCGTAAGTGGCAATGGCCCGGGACTGGTGAAAGGAGTTCCAGTAGTCGCTGACCGAAGGGTACAGCAGCAAGGACAGCCCTGTCAGAAAGACCAGTATTAAGAGGATGGTGGAGAGGTTTTTTCGCATACAGGGTTCTCCTTGCTGCTGCGGCCGGGGCGGCGGACCGCCCCGGCACAGCAGATGTTTCAGGTTTTCAGCCTATCGGCGGGAGGCTCAGCCCTCCTCGCCCATGCGCTTCTTGGTGATGAGCAGCACGGCCGCGCCGACGACCAGGACGGAGCCCACCACGTAGAAGATGGTGGTGCCCATGCCGCCGGTGGAGGGCAGCTCGGTGCCGGTCTGGTTGGTGACGGTCACGGTGTTGCTGCTACCGCTGACAATGCCATCGTTCTGTGCGCCGCTGTTCCAGGTGTAAGTCCAGGTGCAGTCAGTGGAGGTGGCATCAGCAGCAGGCACAGTAAAGCCGATGGTCACGGTGATGGGGTCTTTCAGCAGGTTGTAGCCGGCGGGAGCCTTGATCTCGGTGATGGTGTAGGTGCCGGCGGACAGGCCCTCAAAGCGGAGCACGCCGTCTGCGCCAACCACGCCGGTGGCCTTTACGGTTTCAGTAGTAGTCACAGGAGTAGTGGTAGTTCCCTTCGTATACTTAACAGTGGTGCTCTCGTACTTACTCTGGTCCATACCCTCGGCATTGGGGTTATCAGTGGTATAGCTGCCGTCCTTCAGCTTCCAGTAGGTACCGTTTTCATCCACGGTGTAGACGTCCTTGGTGACCAGCACGATGTTGGTCTTTTCGCCGGTGATCTCGAACTCAGCGCCGGTCAGGCGGTTGCCCTCGGGGTCCACCTTGATGATCTCGATATCAGTGACGTAAGTACGGGTCACGCTCTCGGGGGTCTCGCCGATGGGGCTGCCGGTAGTGGGCTTATCGGGATTCTCAGTGTCGCCGTCATCCTTTACGTTGGGGTTATTGGAATAGGTCAGAATGACTTTGTTGGGGTTGCCCTCAACGCCGATGACGGCATCCTTGTTCACGGTGGCGGAGTAGGTGATGATGATGGGGGCGCCGACCTGATCCTTGTACTGGATGAAGTTCTTAAGCACGATCTCCACGGAGGTGGTGCCGTCATCGTTCTTGGTGGAAGTCACAGTGTAGCAGTTCACATGGGCAACCTCACTGGCATGGCCGCACTTGGCAAGCGCGGTGTCACCAATCTTGATAACCACATCATCGTTGAAGGTCAGGCCCTTGGACAGGGTATCGTTGACCACGAAGTAGTACTTGGTGTAGCCGGTCATGTCGGGCACCTTGGAGGTGACCTTGTAGGGGACAGAGTCGCCCACGGCGGCGTTGTTGTACTCCACGTCGCCGGTGGTGGCATCGTCGGTGTCCTTCGTGCCGTCAATGTTCTTGTCGATGCTGGGCATGTCGGCCTTGATGGTAACAGAAGGATTGGGGTTGGTGGTGTCCAGGATCAGGGCCGAAACAGGCTGCGTCGTGCCCGTATCCTCAACTACGTAGTAGCCCAGGGGCAGGTTGCCGATGGTGACAGAGGTAGCCTTTTCAGCGGCAGTAGCGGTGCCCGGAGTGATACCCGCAGTCTTGGCGGCAGCCAGCGCGTCCGCGGCAAAGGCAAACAGATCGGTCTCAGCTTTAATCTTGGCGACCACCTGGGCGTCAAAGTCGCCCTCAGTGCCGGTCAGGCCTGCATAGCGGCCCAGATAGAAAGCCTTCATTTCGGCGGGCACGGTATAGACATAGCCGTCAGTGCCGACCATCTTCAGGTCCAGGATCTTATAGGCTTTGAAGGTCTTGCCCGCCACGGACACGTTGGCGGCGTCATTGATGGTAATGGATCCGGTCTCTCCCGCCGCCATCGCGGGGATGGCCAGGGCGGCCAGCATGACCAGGGTCAGCAGTACGCTGGCGATTCGCTTCATGTTTTTCATACAGTTCATCCTTTCGTCTTTTCTTGCGCGGGGGTTCGGTCTGCCTATGGTCGGGGATATTGGGATACCCCCTTTCGATGCTGTGTCTCTCTCTTTTTATACAGCAGGCAGGCCGCCGCCATCAGGCCCAGGCCGCCCAACGTATACCAGTGAGTGCCCATCCCGCCGGTC
>JALEZN010000055.1 GCA_022772585.1 Clostridiales bacterium | reverse complement strand
CTCCTCCATCTGCTTGTGGAACTCGTCCTGGTCCACGTCCATCCCCTGCTCCTGCACCATCTCCAGGGTCAGGTCGATGGGGAAGCCATAGGTGTCGTACAGCTTGAAGGCGTCGGCGCCGGAGAAGGTTTTCTCCCCCTTGGCCTTGTGTCCCTCCAGCATCTCGTTGAAGATCTTCAGACCGCCGTCGATGGTCTTGGCGAAGTTCTCCTCCTCGGTGCGGATGACCTTGGTGATATAGTCCTGGCGCTCCCGCAGTTCGGGATAGTGGCCCTCGTTCTCGTGGATCACGGTGTCACACACCTGATAGAGGAAGGGCTCGTTGACCCCCAGCAGCTTGCCGTGGCGGGCAGCCCGGCGGAGCAGGCGGCGGAGCACATAGCCCCGGCCCTCGTTGGAGGGGAGCACGCCGTCACAGATCATGAAGGTGGCCGAGCGGATGTGGTCGGTGATGATGCGCAGGGAGACGTCGGTCTTGTGGCTCTCGCCGTAGTGGGCGTGGGTGATCTCACTGACCTTGTTGGTGATGTTCATGACGGTGTCCACGTCGAAGAGGGAGTCCACGTCCTGGCACACCACGGCCAGGCGCTCCAGGCCCATGCCGGTGTCGATGTTCTTCTGGGCCAGCTCGGTGTAGTGGCCCTCGCCGTCGTTGTTGAACTGGGAGAAGACGTTGTTCCAGACCTCCATATAGCGGTCGCAGTCGCAGCCCACGGTGCAGCCCTCTTTGCCGCAGCCGTACTTCTCACCCCGGTCATAGTAGACCTCGGAGCAGGGGCCGCAGGGGCCGGAGCCGTGCTCCCAGAAGTTGTCCTCCTTGCCGAAGCGGAAGATGCGCTCGGCGGGGATGCCAATGTCCTCGTGCCAGATGCGGAAGGCCTCGTCGTCATCCTCGTAGATGGAGGGATAGAGGCGGTCGGGGTCCAGGCCCACCCACTGGGGGGAGGTCAGGAACTCCCAGCACCAGGCGATGGCCTCCTTCTTGAAGTAATCGCCGAAGGAGAAGTTGCCCAGCATCTCAAAGTAGGTGCCGTGGCGGGCGGTCTTGCCGATGTTCTCGATGTCGCCGGTGCGGATGCACTTCTGGCAGGTGCACACCCGGTGGCGGGGGGGTTCCTGCTCGCCGGTGAAGTAGGGCTTCATGGGAGCCATGCCGGAGTTGATGAGGAGCAGGGACGCGTCGTTCTGGGGGATCAGGGAAAAGCTGGGGAGACGGAGATGGCCCTTGGTCTCAAAAAAGCTGAGGAACATCTCGCGGAGTTCGTTGACTCCAAATTTCTTCTTCATGGGAATCTACCTCCAAACAAATGTTGACATGGGAATGGGGACGGAGCGGGACGAAAAAACCGCCCCTGGCTCACAGCCAGGGGCGGAAAAACTCCACGGTACCACCCTGATTATCCCCACGATGGCGCGGGGCGTCTCCTGTCGCCCGGTAACGGGGGCGGGACGGTCCGCTCATCACGGACGGCTCGGGAGTGGCGCGCGGTTCCCGACGGCCGGGGGCTCTCACTCTTCCCCCTCGCTCATGGCCAGGTACACCGCTTAGTTCCGTCAAAGCCTGATCTGATATTTGCCTGGGCGGGCTGCCGCCGGTGCGGCGGACGGCCAAGCGAAACTATTGTACCACACTTTCACCGCTTGTCAACCGTCGTTTTCCACGGAATCTTCGTATTTCGATCCATTTCCCGTTGACAGGCCGCGGCGCACCTCCGTTACAGCCCCTGGGCCCGGCGGCGCAGGAGGGACAGGGCGGGAGCCGGGCGGGGGAGCCGGATGGTGAACTTCATCTGAGGTGTGCGGGGCTCCTCCAGAGGGAAGCCGTCGCTGTCCGCCATCACCGGAACGGAGAAGGAGACGGGCTCCAGGCCGGGACCGATGAGCTCCAGCCCATCCCCGGCGCGGAACTTGTTGCGCAGGGAGCACACCGCCCGCCCGTCGGGAGCGCAGGACTCTACCACGGCGCAGACCTGGTAGTCCCGGATGTAGCGGGCGTCCTCGGTGTACTGGCCGGGCTGGCCGAACCAGAAGCCGGTGGAGTAGTGCCGGTGGCTCACCTTCTCCACCTCGTCCCGCCAGACGGGGGCGAGAGGCTCACCAGCCAGGGCGGCGTCCACCGCATGGCGGTAGGCGCCGGTGACCACAGCGGCGTAATAGGCCGACTTGGCCCGGCCTTCGATCTTCAGGGAGTCCACCCCGGCCTCCATCAGCTCGGGGATGTGGTCGATCATGCACATGTCCCGGCTGTTCATGATAAAGGTCTCGCCGTTTTCCTCAAAGACGGGGAAATATTCCCCGGGGCGCTTCTCCTCCATCAGGGCGTATTTGTACCGGCAGGGCTGGGCACAGGCGCCCCGCTGGGCGTCCCGTCCGGTCATGTAATTGGAGAGCAGGCACCGGCCCGAGTAGCTCACGCACATGGCGCCATGGACAAAGGCCTCGATCTCCAGCTCTTTCGGGGTCTTGGCCCGCAGTTCGGCCACCTCGTCCAGAGAGAGCTCCCGGGCCAGGATGACCCGGTGGGCCCCCAGGTCGTGCCAGGCACGGGCCACCTCGTAGTTGGTGACGCCGGCCTGGGTGGATACATGGCGCTTGAGGTGCGGGGCGTAGCGTTTGGCCAGGGAGAACACGCCCAGGTCGGCCATGATGGCCGCGTCCACTCCCGCGTCATCCAGCAGCTCCAGCCACTGGGGCAGCCGGGCCACCTCATCGTTGCGGGGCATGGTGTTGCAGGTCACGTGGACGTGTACCCCCCGGCTGTGGCAGAAATCCACGGCGGCGCGCAGGTCCTCGGGGGAGAAATTGCCGGCGAAAGCCCGCATCCCGAAGTCCTGGCCTGCCAGGTACACCGCGTCGGCGCCGTAGGCCATCGCCATGCGCAGGCGTTCCATGTCGCCGGCGGGGGCGAGAAGTTCCGTTTTCATGGGGATATCCCTCCATCGAAAGGCGGCGGACGCAGAGCTCCGCGTCCGCCGCACAGGGTGTTTATTTCTGATAGAGCTGCTGGGAGGCGGTGAAGTTCTCCAGCTCCCGCAGGGTCTTGAAGAAGTGGTGGACCCCGTCGTCGCCCAGGGCATAGTAATAATAGTTGGTATCGGCGGGGCTGAGGGCGGCCCGGAGGGCGTCGATGCCGGGATTGGAGATGGCTGTGGGGGGCAGGCCGGCGTGCTGATAGGTGTTGTAGGGGTTGGAGGCGTCCGCCGTGTCGGCCGAGGTCACCGGGATACGGCCGGTGTAGTAGATGATGGTGGCATCGATGTTGAGCAGGCCGTAGGTGCCGCTGGCGGCGCTGTTCTCCAGGCGGTTGTAGATCACCGAGGCGATCTTGGCCTGGTCGGTTCCGTCGGTTTCCTTTTCGATCATGGAGGCGATGTTCACGATGTCTCCCACAGAGTAGCCCTTCTGGGCGGCCAGGTTCCGCATATCGTCGGTGAACATCTCGTCGAAGCGGAGGATCATCCGGTTGATGATCTGCAGCGGGTCGCCGCCCATATAGAACTCATAGGTGTCGGGGAAGAGGAAGCCCTCCAGCCGGTGATAGTCACCGGTGGGCAGGTCCTTGAGGAAGGAGTACTTGAAGGTGTGGTTGGCGGCCACATCCCTCAGCTTCTCCACGGTGGACACGCCCTGTTCCTCCAGCATGGAGAAGATCTGGTCCAGGGTCATGCCCTCGGTAATGGTCACCTTCACCGCCTTGCGGCTGGCCGAGCCCTTGCCCATGCTGCTGATGAGGGCGCGGTAATCCATGTCGGTATCCAGCTCATAGGTGCCGGCAGTAATCTTGTTGTCCCGCTCCACATGGGTCAAAGAGGCGAAGAGCTTGAAGACCAGCTTGTACTCGATCAGGCCGTTTTCCTCCAGCAGATCGGCCACCTGGTCCAGGGTGGCGCCCTCCTCAATGGTGATGGTGGCATAGTGCTCCGGCTTGTTGAGGGCCAGCATATCGCTGGCGGCCACCCAGCACAGTCCGGCCAGCAGGGCCGAGATGCCGATGACAAAGATCACATAGAGCAGCGGGCCGAAACCGCTCTTGCGGCGTTTGCGGCGGGTCCGGCTGCGGGAAGACCGGGAAGCGGCGTCATCGTCGCCGCGGCGCGGCTGCTCCAGATGGGAAGGTTCGTACTGCCGGCGGCCCTGTACGCGCTTTCCCGGCTGTCTGTCGTATTCCTGTGACATGGATTCAACTCCTAACTGTGCGTCCAAAGCGGAAGGTAAAAGGGACAGCCGGCCGGCCGCACCACCGGAGGACCGGGCGCATAGGATAGGTCAGTCCGGCCGGAAGATCAAATTCCACCCGGATGAAAAATCATGAGAGGTGTGACCTATCTTATGTGCTGTGGTAACAATGGGTTTGGCGGCTGCGGCTGCCTGTGGATCATCCTGATCATTATCGTTCTGGTCTGCTGCTGCGGCGGCGGGAACTGGGGCGGCTGCGGCAACGGCTGCGGCAATAACTGCGGGTGCGGCGACAACTGCTGCTGATACATCCCGGCGCGCGGACCGGAGGCGGGGCGCAAGCCCCGCCTTTTGGTGTTTTACAGGCGCGGAAGACGGTATGTCCCGGTCTCAGTGATCACCTGATCCACCCGGTGGTCGTGTTCTTCGTGAGGGACCGCGTCCAGAAGAAAACAGTCCCGGCACAGAGCCACGGCGGCGCCGGAAAACCGTTCCAGATACCGGTCATAGTATCCCCCGCCCTGGCCCAGACGATAACACTGACGGTCGAAGGCCAGACCGGGCACCAGGATCAGGTCGATGGCTTCCGGGGGAATCACCGGGCGGTCGGGTCCGGGTTCCAGCATGCCGTAGCGGTGACGGATGAGGACGGTGTCCTTCTCCACGGGCCGGGCGTCCATGATGCCGGGCTCATCGGTGCACCGGGGCAGGGCCACCGTCTTGCCCATGTCCAGCAGGGCAGGGATGAGCCGGGCGGTATCCAGCTCGGCGCCCATCCCGTGATAGAGCAGGATGACGCCGGCCTCAGCCACCGCCGGCAGGGCGAGAAAACGGGCGAAAAGGGCATCGTCGCTTTTCCGGCGCTCCTCCGGGGAGAGGGCCTTCATCCGGGCGCGGATCTCCTTACGGAGGAGGGCCTTGGCATCAGAAATGGTAGTGGACGGCATGACGTACCTCCCTGGCGGCGTCGGTCCCGCGGAGGACCTCCACCAGCTTCAGGCCGAAAGCGAAGGCGGAGCCGGCGGCCTCCGCGGTGATGATATGGCCGTCCTCCACCACGGGCGTGCCCTTGCGGACCACGGCCGAGCCCATCTCGTCCTCCATACCGGGGTAGCACACGGCGCTGCGCCGGTCCAGCAGGCCCATACCAGCCAGAATGGTGGGGGCGGCGCAGATGGCGGCCAGCCAGATGCCCCGGTCGTAGGCGCCCTGGATCAGCCCCTGGGCGGTGAGGCTGTTCTGGATGGCGTTCACGCCGCCCAGACCGCCGGGGAGGACCACCATCTCGGCCTCGTCCACGCGGACCTGGGAGAGCAGAAGGTCGGCGGTGACGGTGATGCCGTGTCCGCCGGTGACCTGGAGCGAATCCAGCCCCACCAGCCTGACATCCGCGCCGGAACGGCGCAGCAGATCGGCGGGTACCAGGGCCTCGGACTCCTCAAAGCCCGTACCCAGCAGGATGATGACCATATCAGTTTCCTCCTTTGATATCGGATGAAAGGGAGCGGGACAGACGGTCCCAGATCTCGGAATGGAGTTCTTCGATGGGCCTTACCCGGCCCGCCCCGTCCACACAGGAGACGGTCTGCCAGCCCAGGCACCGGGCGGCGGCGCGGGCGGTGCGGCGGCACAGGGCCAGATATCCGGTGTCCACCTCGTGGATATCCCCTGAGGTATGGGTGGCGGCCTCCCGGCTGCGGAGCATCTCCACCGCGCGGTCGGTGGGCATATCCAGATAAAACACCAGGTCGGGCCGGGGCAGGCCCAGCTTGGTATGCTCAAAATCGTCCAGCCAGCGGAAAAAGTCCTCCCACTGGTCCTCGGGCAGCTTGCAGGCCTGATGGACGGCGTTGGAGGTGGTGTACCGGTCGGAGAGGATCAGCCCCCCTTGCCGGTAGTAGTCCCCCCAGACCTTCTTCCAGGAGGCGTACCGGTCCACCGCGTAAAAGGCGGAGGCGGCATAGGCGTTCACATCGGAGGGATGGGAGCCGAATTCGCCGCCCAGATACATGCGGATCAGGGCGGAGGAGGGCTCGCCGTACTGGGGGAACACCAGACGCTGAAAGGGGACGGAGCCCTCCTCCAGCCGCCGGCACAGGCGGCTGAACTGGGTGGACTTCCCCGAGCCGTCGGTACCCTCGAACACGATTACTTTACCGGACACGCAGGTCCCTCCTCTGACTGAATGATAGCGGGGCGGCTCACTTGCCGCGGACACGCTGGCCCGCCGCCTGGAAGAGCACCAGGGGCAGCCGGGCCATGCGCTTGATGCGCTTGGGGTCCTTGACCAGACGGTAGAGCCACTCCATGCCCACCTTCTGCCAGGACTCGGGGGCCCGCTCCACCACACCGGCGAACACGTCCAGCGCGCCGCCCAGGCCCACCATGAACTTTACGCCGGTGGCGGGGCCGTTCTGAGCCATCCACAGCTCCTGCTTGGGTGCGCCCAGGCAGACCAGGGCCGCGTCGGCCCCCGACTCCCGGATGGCGGCGATGACGGGGGCGTCCTCTTTAAAATAGCCGTCGTGGGTGCCGCAGATGGTAAGACCGGGGTGCCGCTCCCGCAGAGCCGCGGCGGCCATTTCGGCCACGCCGGGCTTGGAGCCCAGCAGGAAGAGCCGCTTGCCGGTTTGGGCCATCCAGGCCATCAGGCTGTCGGCAAAGTCGATGCCCGGCACCCGTCCCGCCAGGGGGCGGCCCAGGATGCGGGAGGCGTATACCACTCCCACGCCGTCGGGCATGGAGAGGTCGGCCTGGTTGAGCGCGGTGCGGAAGGCCTCGTTTTTCTGCGCGGTGAGCAGGAATTCGGGATTGGGCGTGACCGCGTAGTGGAACCCGCCGGCCTCGATGAGGGAGACAGCGGTGTGAACCATTTCCTCCGGAGAGAGATCGTCAAAACGGACGCCCAGAATTTCAGTCTTCAAGATGTGTGACCTCCGAATATCACAGGATTATCCATAGGTTTCTTTAGTTTATCACAACCAGAGTAAAAAGTCCATGGAAAACCGCCCGTCTGCCCATGCGGGAGGGGTTTTGCGCCGGCGGGGAGGGGGGTGACAAAAAATAGGGGTTGACAATTTTAAGACACGTCATTATAATGGGGACAATTCAGGGCCTTGGGGCGCTTTTTTTGCGTTCCCTCACTTTAATACTTAAAAGCATAAGTGTGTTAAAGACGCCCGCCATTTTGGAGGAATCTGACATGAAGAAACTGTCCAAGCTTGCCGCCATGGCGCTCACCGTGGCGATGACGGCCTCTCTGGCCGCCTGCGGCGGCGGTACCGCCAGCCAGCCCAGCACTGCTCCCGCTCCCTCTGCCGCTCCTCAGGAGTCTGTCCAGCCCAGCGCCGCTCCCAGCAGCGAGCACTATGTGGTGGGCATCTGCCAGCTGGCTCCCCACCCCGCGCTGGACGCCGCCACCCAGGGCTTTAAGGATGCTCTGACCGAGGCGCTGGGCGACGCCGTGGAGTTCAAGGAGCAGAACGCTGCCGGCGACAGCCCCACCTGTGCCACCATCGTCAACGGCTTTGTGTCTGACAATGTGGACCTGATCATGGCCAACGCCACCCCCGCCCTCCAGGCCGCCGCTTCCGCTACCGGCGACATCCCGGTGCTGGGCACCTCCGTCACCGAGTACGGCGTGGCTCTGGGCATCGACAACTTCAGCGGCATTGTGGGCACCAACGTGTCCGGCACCTCCGATCTGGCCCCTCTGGACCAGCAGGCTGCCATGATCAACGAGTGGTTCCCCGATGCAAAGACCGTGGGCCTGCTCTACTGCTCCGCCGAGGCCAACAGCCAGTACCAGGTGGACGTGGTCCAGAAGTGCCTGGAGGATATGGGCTACACCTGCACCCAGTATCCCTTCTCCGACACCAATGATATGGCCTCTGTGACCCAGAGCGCCGCTGACAACAACGATATCCTCTATGTTCCCACCGATAACACCGTGGCCAACAACACCGGCGTGGTGGACAACATCTGCCACGGTAAGGTGCCCGTGTTCGTCGGCGAGGAGGGCATCTGCTCCGGCTGCGGCGTGGCCACCCTGTCCATCAGCTACTACGACCTGGGCGTGACCACCGGCCAGATGGCCGCCAAGATCCTCAAGGGTGAGAGCAGCGTGTCCGAGATGCCCATCGAGTACGCGCCCCAGTATACCAAGAAGTACAACGAGACCATGTGCGCGGACCTGGGCCTGACCGCCCCCGAGGGCTATGAGGCCATTACCGCCGGCTGACGGTCTTTTCAAGCAATTGAAAACAGTGGAAAAGGGTACTTCCCTTTTCCACTGTTTTTTGTTATACTATTGAAGTCTATCGAGTTTTTTCGAGGAGGAACATGCTTATGTCAGGCTTCATCAACGCATTGCCGGGCGCTGTGTCCCAGGGATTGATCTGGGGCATCATGGCTATCGGCGTGTACATCACCTACAAGCTGCTGGATATCGCCGATCTGACGGTGGACGGCTCGTTCTGTACCGGCGGCGCGGTATTCGTGGTGCTCTTCACCAACGGCGTCAACCTGTTCGCGGCGCTGCTGGCCGCCGTCCTGGTGGGTATGGTGGCGGGACTGGTCACCGGACTGCTCCACACCTTCTGCGGTATTCCCGCCATTCTGGCCGGTATTCTGACCCAGCTGGGGCTCTATTCCGTCAACATGGCCGTGATGAGCATGAAGGCCACCGTGGCCATCAACGTCACCAACCCTGATGTGCTGGACCGTCTGCTGGTCTCGCTGCGCTTTGTGGGCGACGTGGCCAAGGGGACCCGGTCCTTCGTCCGCCATCCCATTTTCGTGGTGGGACTGGTGACGGCCGTCCTTATCGCGGCGCTGTACTGGTTCTTCGGCACCGAGCTGGGCTCCGCCCTGCGGGCCACCGGCTCCAACCCCAACATGGCCCGGGCCCAGGGCATCAACACCAATTTCACCAAGGTGCTGGGCCTGATGCTCTCCAACGGCATGGTGGCCCTGTCGGGCGCCCTGCTCTCCCAGTACAACGGCGGCTGTGAGATCAACATGGGCCGCGGCGCCATCGTGATCGGCCTGGCGGCGGTCATCATCGGTGAGGTCATCTTCGGCAAGGCCTTCCGCAACTTCGCCCTCAAGCTGGCGGCGGTTTCTCTGGGCGCCATCATCTACTACATCGTTATCCAGGCCGTGTTGTCCAGAGGCCTGAATCCCAACTATCTGAAGCTGCTCTCCGCCATGGTGGTGGCCATCTTCCTCTCCATCCCCTACTGGAAGGGCAGATACTTTGCCAGACCCACAAAGAGAGGGGGCGTTCGCAATGCTTGAGATCAAAAACATTTACAAGACCTTCAATGCGGGCACCGTCAATGAAAAGACCGCCCTGAACGGGGTCTCTCTCCATCTGAAGGAATGTGAATCCGTAGCCGTCATCGGCGGCAACGGCGCCGGCAAGTCCACCCTGCTCAACGCCGTGGCCGGCGTGTGGACGGTGGATGAGGGCTCCATCACCATCGGCGGGGTGGATGTGACCCGCCTGCCCGAGCACAAGCGGGCCAAGTACATCGGCCGCGTGTTCCAGGATCCCATGATGGGCACTGCCGCCACCATGCAGATCGAGGAGAACCTGGCCCTGGCGGCCCGGCGCGGCCAGGGGCGGACCCTTCGTGCCGGCATCACCAAGGCCGAGCGGGAGCAGTTCCGTGAGATGCTCAAGATCCTGGACCTGGGTCTGGAGGACCGCATGACCGCCAAGGTGGGACTTCTGTCCGGCGGCCAGCGCCAGGCGCTCACCCTGCTCATGGCCACGCTGCAGAAGCCCAAGCTCCTCCTGCTGGACGAGCATACCGCCGCACTGGATCCCAAGACGGCGGCCAAGGTCATGGAGGTCACCCGCCGCATCGTCAACCGGGACCGGCTGACTACCCTGATGATCACCCACAATATGCGGGACGCCATCGAATACGGCGACCGGCTCATCATGATGTACGAGGGCCGGATCGCTCTGGATATTGCCGGCGAGGAGAAGCAGAAACTCACGGTGGAGGACCTTCTGGCAAAATTCGGCCAGGCCACCGGTTCCAGCGAGGCCGATGACAAGCTGCTCCTGTCCTGATCGGGATGGATCGAACAATAAGCGCCCCTCCGCCAACGGCGGAGGGGCGCTCTTAACTGATATCCTCACCGGGGCCGCTTTTTCTGCCCCGGGTACTTCCGCTGCGGAGGAACGCGATATTTTTTCCCGGCGGCGGCATACTATGGGGTGGGAGGTGGATGTCATGAGCGAAGTCAATGCCGACGGCGTCCTGCTGGACCCTGAGGAGGCGCTGCTCCAGCTGGTGCAGCACCGGACCAACGCCCTGATGGCGGAGCGTCCCCGGCATCTGGAGGAGTTTGAGAGCTGTTCCGAGACTGCCTATGCCGCCAATGGAGAGTGGGCGGGGCCTGTGGGCGGCATGCCCCATATGCCGCCGGACCTTTCTGCCTGCCGGAGTGTGGAGCAGCATTGGGCCGTCTGTCCCGGGCCGCAATAGCACCTCTGCGCCCTCCGCTTGACGGGCTTGTCATAGCGGAGGGCGCCGCCGCATATAAATGCCACATGCAGACCTGGAAATGATACACAGGAGTGTGGCAGTATGGAAACAGAATGGAATGAAAATCAGGCTTTTCTCCGGGGGACCGTGCTCCTCGATCCGGCGCCCTCCCATGAGAACCACGGCGTGGTCTACGACGCCTTTCCCCTGAGTGTGAGGCGGCTGTCCGGCGCCGAGGACCGGGTCAACGTGATCGCAGCCCGGCCCCTGCTGGAACGTTGTCCCGTCCGGGCAGGGGAAGAAGTGGAAGTGGAGGGAGAGGTACGCTCCTTCAACAACAAGAGCGGCAGAGGGAGCCGCCTGGTCATCACCCTCTATGCCAGGGCTATCCGCCCGGCGGAGGGGGAACATGTGAACCAGTTGGTGCTCTCCGGTGCACTGTGCAAACCGCCGGTCTTCCGGCGGACCCCCATGGGGCGGGAGATCTGCGACCTGCTTCTGGCCGTGAACCGCCGTTATGGACGGGCCGACTACTTGCCCTGTATCGCCTGGGGAGCGCTGGCCCGCCGCTGTGCCGCCCTGGAGGTGGGCGACACCGTGCGGCTGGAAGGCCGGTTTCAGAGCCGCAGCTACATCAAGGTGGAAAACGGAGAGAGCAGCCAGCGCACCGCCTATGAGATCTCAGTCATGCGTCTGGAAGAGCCGGATCAGCCTCTCGCGGCGGCGGGGGGAAACAGGATCTCCGCGGCGGAGCGGTGACAGAAAGCAGGTTGCTGAAAACCCTGGCGGAATTTTTCGGCAAGCTGAGGGCAGGATACCCCATGGGGTATCCTGCCCTGTTTTTTATAAATGCGGCAGTTTCCTCTTGACAACTGTGTATACCGCATATATACTGTACACATCGGATATATACAGTATAACAGAGGTGTGCCATGGACATCGTCATCCGAAACACGGGCGAAGTGCCCATTTACGACCAGATCACCCGCCAGGTCAAGGGCCTGATCCTGAAGGGTGAGCTGCGGGAGGGGGAGGCCCTGCCCTCCATGCGGCTGCTGGCCCGGGATCTG
>JALEZN010000051.1 GCA_022772585.1 Clostridiales bacterium | reverse complement strand
TTGCCGTTTTCAATGGTGAACTCCATGTCCTGCATGTCCTTGTAATGCTTCTCCAGCTTGTCGGCGATGGCGGCGAACTGGTCGTACACCGCGGGCATCTCCTCGTGGAGCTTGCTGATGGGGGAGGGAGTGCGCACGCCGGCCACCACGTCCTCGCCCTGGGCGTTGATGAGGTACTCGCCGAACAGGGCCTTCTCGCCGGTGGCGGGGTTGCGGGTGAAGGCCACGCCGGTGCCGGAATTGTCGCCCGAGTTGCCGAAGACCATGGACTGCACGTTGACAGCGGTGCCCCAGTCGTAGGGAATCTCATTCATGCGGCGGTAGACGTTGGCGCGGGGGTTATCCCAGGAGCGGAACACGGCCTTGACGGCCTCCATCAGCTGGGTATGGGGATCCTGGGGGAAGTCCTCCCCCTTCTCTTTTTTATAGAACTCCTTGAAGAGCCGGACCAGCTCCTTCATATCCTCGGTGTCCAGCTCCACGTCCTGCTTGACGCCCTTTTTGGCCTTTACATCGTCAATGATCTCCTCAAAGCGCTTCTTGGACAGCTCCATCACCACGTCGGAGAACATCTGGATGAACCGGCGGTAGGAGTCATAGGCAAACCGGGGGTTGTTGGTGAACCTGGCAAAGCCCTCCACCACCACGTCGTTGAGACCCAGGTTCAGGATGGTGTCCATCATGCCGGGCATGGAGGCCCGGGCGCCGGAGCGGACCGACACCAGCAGGGGGTTGGAGGCGTCGCCGAACTTCTTGCCGGTGGTCTCCTCCAGCTTGGCCAGATACTCCAGGATTTCGGCCTGGATCTCGGGAGCAATGGTCCGGCCGTCGTCATAATAGCGGGTGCAGGCCTCGGTGGTGACGGTAAAGCCCTGAGGTACGGGCATACCCAGGCTGGTCATCTCAGCCAGGTTGGCGCCCTTACCGCCAAGCAGCTCCCGCATGGAGCCGTTTCCCTCACAAAATTGGTATACATATTTATGACCCATGTCAAACTCCTCCTTGATCATCTTAAACATAGAAATTATACCATCTGACGGTGAAAATGCAAGAGTTAAGTCATAATTTCGGACGCGAAGGGTATTTTCGGCAAATTTGCGTCTTGGAAAGGCCTGAAAAGGGAAATTACAGAAGGAAGCCTACATAAAGTAGATAAAAATTTGCAATTTTTGCGTCAAGAAAAGTGTTCCAACAGAGAGAAGCCAAAAAGGACAGAAAGAAAAAAGAAGAAATAGAAAAATCAGGAAGGATGGAGGCTGCATAAAAAACCAGGAGGCTTCTTAAAGATAAGAAACCTCCTGTAAGCAGTGAGTAAGACTTAATTCAATGTGTCTAAGACGGACTGTGCGGCCTTTTGATCGGCAGCAACCACCAGCAGCACCGAATTTCCCTGCTGCTTAACGATGGCCTGGTCCAGTTTGGCCACCTCCTCAGGCTGGTAGGAGCGGAGAGCCTCCTTCTGGTCGGCTACCCGCTGCTCCAGGGCGGAGAGGGCGGTCTTGGCGGCCTCCTCGTCGGAGAGGGTGAGGACCGCCAGCTCCTCAGCGCCGGCGGTGAGGGAGGTGTACACGGCGCAGCCGGTGACACTCTGGGCGTCGATGCGGTAGAGCGCGCCGCAGGCAGTGTCGGCATCCATCTCCTCCAGCGGCTCGGAGAAAGCGTCCGAATCCAGCAGAGCCTGGGAGACGGCGGCGGGGTCATAGGGCTGCTGAACGGAGGAACCGCCGCCGCAGGCCGTGAGCAGCAGGCCCAGGGCCAGCGCCGGCAGGAGCAGGCGCAGGGATGCGAGACGATACATAGCAAAGACTTCCTTTCTCATTCCGGGCCCATCACAGGGATACGGTGTGGCACATCAGATAGGAGAGCCACTCCTTGTACCAGGCCTTGGTGAAGTGGACGCCGTCCACGGTGTTTTCTTTGGCCAGGATGCCCTCGCTGTTGGAGAGGGCGGAGGCCACGTCCAGCAGAATTACCTGCTTCTCCTGGGCGAGCTGGGTAAAGATGGCGTTGTAAACGGCCACCTTCTCGTTGTTTACGTAGGAGCTCCAGTTCTTGGCGCAGAGCTCGGGATTCACGGGGACCAGGTTCTGTAAGTAAATGACGGCGCCGGGCTGGGTGGCCCGGACCTTGTCGATGAGGGCAGCAAATTTGTCGTGGAACCCCTGGTCGTCGTAGTATCCCAGTTCGTTGATGCCAAGGGAGAGGTAGACCTTTTTGAACTGGCCCTGGCAGGCCTCCAGAGCGCCCTGGATGGAGTACTTGACTCCGCCCAGCTCAATGACCTTTTTGGGATCATCCTCCATCACGTCAAAGACGGTGATGCCCTTGTAACAGAAAAAGGTGGTATCCTTGATGCCGCTGAAGAGCTGCAGCCCGTCGGTACGGGAGTCGCCGATGAACAGCGCGTCGGAGAAGTAGGACATATCCACCGCCGGGCTTTCGGGAGCGGGCTGGGTATAGTCATAAGCAGGAGCGGAGGGCGTGGGCGCGGGGGTGGGCGCCGGAGAGGCCGACGGCACAGCCGACTGGGCGGCCGGGGGCGGGGTGGCCATGGAGGGGGGCGCCGGTGTTACCGCCGGGCTTTCGGAAGCAGTGGGAGAGGGGCTGGGCGAGGGCTGGAGGGCCCGGGAGAGGGTGGGGGCCATGAGAAGACCGGTCACCACCACCAGACCTGCCAGCAGCAGGGGGAGGGAGGGACGGCGGGGCGGCCGCTGACTGGATTGGGACATGGATGATTACCTCGTTTCAGGGATGATGGGGTCGCCCAGCAGCAGGGCGCGGAGGGCGTCAAAATCGTGAACCTCCCAGGTGGGGCGGATCGTGGTGGCGTTTGGCAGGCGGTTGGGATTGTACCAGACGGTGTCCAGCCCGGCGTTGATGCCGCCCTGGATGTCGGAGAGCAGATTATCTCCCACCACCACGGCCCGCTCCGGAGAGCGGATGTCCATGGCACGGAGGACCAGCTCAAAGAACCGGGCCTGTGGCTTCTGGCAGCCCAGCTCCTCCGAGATGAACAGGCCGCTGAAATAGGGTGGCAGGGGGGAGCGGGAGAAGCGCCCCCGCTGGGCGGAGGCCACGCCGTTGGTGACGATGGCCAGGGTGCAGCAGGGAGCCAGGGCGGCGCAGAGCTCCTCCGCCCCGGGCAGAAGATCATTTCCCTCCGCCAGATGGTCCAGGTAGCAGCGGTTGAATTCCAGGGGATCGTCCTGTCCGCCCATGACATGGGAGAACACGGCAAAGCGCTCCCGCAGCAGCTCTTCCCGGCCGATGGTGCCCAGGTCGAAGCGGTGCCACAGGGCCCGGTTGATGGCCAGGTAGAGGGATTCGGTCACATCGTCAAAGGGATAGCCATGCTCCTCCAGAGCCCGGCGGAGGGCTTTGCGTTCGGCCAGGTCAAAGTCGAAGAGGGTATTGTCGGCATCAAAGAGAACATAGTCATAGCGGGGCATATCACGACCTCCGGAAAGGGGGAAAATGATGGGTGCGGCGGCGGAACACGGTCCACATCCGCATTACCGAGGACACCAGCAGGATGCCCAGGGCCAGCGCGCCGGCCAGGCCCAGGGTATGCATGCCGCGGCTGATGAAAAGGGCGGTCTCGCCGTGGATGGCGTGCTCCATGGTGTAGTAGATGCCGGCGCCGGGCACCAGCGGGAAGATGGAGATGAGCAGGTAGGAGGTGGCGGGGCATTTGCGCAGCCGGGCCATCACCTCGCAGTAGACCGACAGGGCCAGGGAGGCCAGGAAATAGCGCACGATCTCCCCGGGGATCCAGGGGGCGGTCAGCAGATAGACCAGCCAGCCCACCGCGCCCCCCAGGGCGGAGATGGGGATCTCACGGCCGTGGATATTAAAGGTAACGGCAAAGGCCACGCAGCCCACGAAGGCGTACAGGCAGGGCAGAAAATAAGAGGGGGTGAACAGTTCCATGGTCCACCTCCTACAGCGCGGGCGCCAGGGTCAGCACGAAGCCGGTGCCCAGGGCGATGGCGGTGGCGATGAGCAGGGCCTCCACCGTCTTGCTGACGCCGGAGGTCAGGTCTCCCGACATGATGTCCCGCATGGCATTGGTGAAGGCGATGCCCGGCACCAGGATCATCAGCGCGCCGATGATGATGAAGTCCAGATTCTCCCCCAGGCCGCTTTGTACCAGCAGCAGGGCGCACAGGGCGGAGACCGCTCCGCCTGCCAGGGTGCGGACGAAGGAGTTGGCCCGCAGGCCGCCCATGAGCCACAGGCACAGGCCGATGGCCACGCCGCACAGTCCGCCGCACAGGGCGTCCCGCAGGCTGCCGCCGAAGAACATGGAGTAGGCTCCGCCGCCGGCAAAATCGGCCAGGAGCATCACGGGAAGGGGATAGACGAAGTGCCGTTTCTGGATCTGGTCCAGACGGTCCAGCGCGGCGGCAAGGGGCGGCGGATCCTGCGTGATCTCCCGGCAGAATTCGTTGAGGGATTCCAGCAGAGAGATGTCGGTGCCGTGGGCGGGGATGCGCCGGATCCGGGTGTGGGCGTGGCCGGTGGTATCGGTAAAGCTGATGATGAGGCAGTTGGGGATGGCGAAGACCTCTCCGGTGGTGACACCGTAGGCCTGAAGGATGTACTGTACCGATTCCTCCACCCGGTAGATCTCGGCTCCCGTCTCCATCAGGCGGAAGCCCAGCTCCGCCGTCAGGTCCAGAAGCTGGTCATAATCGAAATTCAAAGTGGATGACACCTGCCTTTCCGCTGTGCCGCGGGACGCGGCGATCTGCCGGCAGAGCGGTAAGCTCTGGATGACATAATACCTGCCGAATGAGAGCTTACCTCTTTTTGACGTGGGAGGCAAGAAAAAAGTTGAAGGGAAGAGAAAATTCCATCTAATTGTGAAAAGCAGACAAAAAAGAACCTGTTTACATGGCGGAATCGCCGGAATCCACCGCCCGACGCTCCCGTACCAGCTCTTCATAGAGCTGGTAGAAGGACCAGCCGGCGTTGCCGGGGGTCACCACCGCCTTGTACACCGAGCGGGGGACACCCGCCTTGAGGAGGGCGGAGAGCACCTGGTCCAGCACAGGGCCCCGAAGCCCGGCAAAGACCATGATGCTGTCGGGGATGGAGCCGCCGCCGGCCTCCTCCGGCGCGGGCACGTCCAGCCCGGCAAAGGAGCCTACGGCGCGGGAGAGCAGGTCGGGGGTGATGACTTTGATGCGCAGGCCGAAGCGGATAAAGACCAGCTTGGCCCTGGAGGCCTCGGCCTGGGGGCCGGCGCAGTAATAGAGAACAAGACCGCGGGGAGCGGGCATAGAGATCCCTCCTGATTTTGATTTTTGACAGGGGCAGGGCGCCCCGGCTGACCCCTTCTTTCCGGGGGCTCAGTCCACCAGCTTGGCGTTGGGATAGACGCGTTCCATCCGCTCATCGGGGAAATGCCGGTCCAGAAGGGCGGTGACGGCGTTCTGGGGGGCGGCGGGATCGGTGTGCCGCTGGGTATAGCGGGCCAGGGCCAGGGAGGAGACGGCCATATTGCAGATCATGAAGAGCAGCAGTGCCCATGTGCCGATCCGGCCGACGCGGACTGGGATGCGTTCGATGAGGCCGGAGAGCCGGGGGTAGATGAGCTTGAGCCACACCACCGCCGCGATGCCCCAGAAGAAGCAGTAGAGCAGGTTGATGCGCCCGCCCAGGTTGAAGGGGAGGTGGCTGTAGTCCCAGAAGATGGTGCCGAATACCAGCTCGGTAAAGACGCTGCAGGCATACTCATAGGCGCCGCCCAGTACCGTGCCCGCAAAGAAGATGGCGCCGTCCCGGCGGTCCTTGTACCGGTAGAGAAGGGCTGTGAGCATCACCGCGCCCAGGCCCCACACCACACTGAAGGGGCCCCATACCACGCTGGAGCGGCTCATCCAGACGCCCATGGTGTACCGGCAGAAGAAGGTCTCGATCACGTCCCCCAGAAAGGCGGCGATGACGAAGAGCCACACCAGTTTGGAAAAGCAGCAGCCCCGGGCGAATACGCGGGGGCCGGCGTCCTCCTCCTTTTGGGCGGCTGTTCCGCCCTCCAGGTTGGGATAGGCCCGCAGGACGCGGCGCTGGATGTGCCGGGTGATGGCGTTGCCGAAGTTGTCTGAGATATTGCGGAAATCCTCCTGCAGCTCCAGCAGGCGGCGGACCTGCACCCGGAGCTGGAGCATGGTCACCAGGGAGAGGAAGAAGTCCAGTACCAGCGCGCCCAGCACGGCCAGCAGCACGGCCCGGCCCACCGGGAGGGGGATCAGGGCGAGCAGCCGGGCAAAGAGCGGGTCGCCCACCCGGACGCACACCACCGCCAGCGCGCCCCACAGTGCCAGCAGAGGGATCGACACGTGACCCTGGAACTGGAAGCGGCGGTGGGAGAAGTCCCACCATTTGCGGTGGAGGAAGCGCTCCAGCAGCCAGCCGGTGAGAAAAATCAGAAAGGCGGAGAGCAGTGCGCCCCCCAGGAAGAGGAAAAAGACCTGCCCGGCCAGCTCGCCGAGGAAGAGGGTGAAGAGCACCCCGGCCGTACCGTAGATGGGACAGAAGGGCAGGGTGAGGAAGCCGGTATTGACAAAGGTGTGCCGCCGCAGGGCAATAAACACCACCCCGGCACACCAGCCCAGGAAGGAGTAGATCAGGAAAAACCAGCTCAGCTCATAGAGAGAATAGATCATGGAAGCATCCTTTCATCAGGAGCGGCGGGCTCCACGCCGCAGACGGTAAGTACCCCCTCCCGCACGGTAAAGCGCACATCCACACCGCCGAAGGCCAGGCCGTAGACCCGGTCGGGGTCGCTGTGGTAGGTGGGGCGCGGATCGTGGGAGAGCACGCCCATCAGGGCCTCCCGCCGGTCCTCCGGCACCAGGGCGAGCCAGCGCTGGGGGAACTCCACCTCCAGCAGCCGGGGGGACAACCCGGCGGTAAAGCCGGCGGAGGCCTCCGGATGGCTGTCGGCATAGGGAATATAGGGCTTGATGTCGTAGATGGGGGTGCCGTCCATCAGGTCGGCCCCCGCCACGTGGAGGACGGGCCCCAGCTCCGGGTCCTGCCCCACCCCCTCCAGCCGGACGCAGGACAGGCCGATGGGATTGGGACGGAAGGGCGAGCGGGTGGCGAACACCCCCATACGGGCGTTGCCCCCCAGCCGGGGCGGGCGCACGGTGGGGGACCATTTCTCCCGCACCGCGCCGGAAAACTGCCAGATGAGCCAGATGTGGGAGAAGTCCTCCAGCCCACGCAAAGCGTCGGCATTGCGGTATTCCGGCTCAAAGACCACGTCGGCCTTCAGGGCGTCCACCAGGCCGCTCTGGCGGGGGACGCCGAATTTGGTGGGGAAATCGCTGCGGATGCGGGCGATGACATGGACACAATGGTTCTCGCTCATGGAAGTGCTCCTTTTCTCGCAAGTAGGGTTCAGGGCCGCTGCCAGAGGACCACATGGACGGTGTCGCCGGGCTGCTTGCCGATCCGGGCGCGGATGTCCTTCCGGACGCCGATGATGTGGCCGGGCGTGCCCATGCGGACCAGGCTGCCATCATAGGGAACGCCGTCAAACTCGGCGTGGACCTTCACCCGGCCCGCGCCGAATTCGGCCCGCACGTCAAAGGGAAATTCCACATAAGCGCCGTCTATGTCCGGCACTTTGCGGATCACCGCGTCAAATTCATAGCGGTTGGGATTCAAATGGCTTCCTTCCTTTCCGGCCGGACGGGGCGGGATGGTACTGCCGCGCGCCGCCTCCCGGACGGCACTGTATATAAGATGTCCCGATCGTCCATGGAAGTACTTCTCTTTTTCTGGAAGTGATCCGGGCCACAGAGCACCCAAAGATCATGGATGCGGATCTACGGCGCAAGCTCCAGCCGCATCAGGACCAGCTCCTGCCACCGGCCGTCCCGTGTGCGGAAACCTCTCGGGTTTCTCCCGTACTCGGCAAAGCCGGCACTCCTGTAAAGCGCGATGGCGCCGGTGTTCGTGCTGACCACATTCAGCTCGATCTGTGCATAGCCCGCCTGTTTCGCGCACTGGATACAGGCGTCTGTCAGCGCACGGCCGATCCCCTTTCTCCAATACGCCCTGTCTATGCTGATCCCGAAATCAGCGCGGTGCTTTACTTTATCCATTGTTCCCACCGGCTCGATACCGGCCGTTCCCGCCAGCTGTCCGTTGACAAACGCGCAGAGCTCTACCGCGCTGTTGCTCTCTTCCCGCTCAATGAGAAACTGACGCTCCTGAGCAAGATCAAAGCTGTTTTCATCCGGATAGGTCAACAGGTGTTCCGTCTGCTCATGGGTCAAACAGAAGATATCATATACAGCCTGCGCGTCGGAGGCTTCCGCGTTTCTCAGCAGGCATTCATTGCCGTCATTTAATACGATCACATTTCTGTATTTCATCGTTTTGCCTTTCAAACTCGGAGACGGTGGCCCCTTGTCATCAGGACAACCGTCTCAACTTGTGTATCATTGTCCAAACTCAAGCTCATATCTTCCTCAATAATCGGGAGCTTAAATTTGATGGACTTGAGCCACTGCCCGTTGGGCTGACGTTCTTCGTAAATCTGAATTTCAGAAATCAGCGACTCCATCAGTTGCCGCTTTTCCTGCTCATTCATGACAGCATACAACTTATCGAAGTAAATCAACACCTTGTAAATATTATCTCCGGTGAGCTTTTCCGCTTCGATTGCCATTTTCTTCGCTCTGGCGGCGATCAGCAGATTTTCCGTATCTTCGATTTTATCATACATCTTGTAAAGCCGATCATCAAGGTCTGCTTTGCGCTTATAATAGTGTTTATCGTCCAGGTCAAGGGAATCAATTTCTTCCATCAGCTTTGATTTCACAGCATAATACTGTCGGAGTTGCTTTTCGTAATTGGCGATCTCCTGCTCAATGGCGGCAGTGTCCACCTTCATGTTGATTTTTTCCTGCATCATGGCGGCAAACTTGGGATTGCTGACCAACTTCACAATAACCTCTGCCACAGCACTGTCCAACAGTTCCTCGTGAATCTGCTTTCGATAATCGCACTTGTGCCCACGGGTCATAGTGCGGTGCTTGCAGCC
>JALEZN010000145.1 GCA_022772585.1 Clostridiales bacterium | reverse complement strand
ACCACCGCCACGATAAGCACCAGCAGGATCAGGACGATCAGGTCCACGATATTGATCTTTCCAAACAGTCTGCCTTTTTCGTCTAACATCTTTTGCAGCCTCCGAGGTTGTCAATTGACAGAAATATGGTGTACAATAGACCATGTATCCCGTTCCCGTACAGGTCACGGGGTCTTGAATATTGTATCATACTTCCAGCAGCGGAACAAGTCTTTTTTCTTTGGGAGGTCTCCCTATGAAAGTCATTCATCTCATCAGCGGCGGCGACAGCGGCGGCGCCAAGACCCACGTCCACAGCCTGCTCCAGAACCTGGCCAGGACCATCGACGTGACCATGGTCTGCTTTATGGACGGTCCCTTCGCCCAGGAGGCCCGGGAGCTGGGCATTCCCACCGTCATCTTTCCCGGCCGCAACCTGCTCTCCACCTGCCGGAAGCTGCGGCAGTTCATCCTGGACGGCGGCTATCAGATCATCCACTGCCACGGCGCCCGTGGCAACCTGATGGGGGCCTTGCTGCGGCGCTCCACCGGATTGCCCGTGGTGACCACCGTCCACTCGGATTACCGGCTGGACTATCTGGGCCGCCCTCTGGCCCGGCTGATCTACGGCACCACCAACACCGTGGCCCTGCGTTTGCTGGACTACCGCATCGGCGTGTCGGACGCCATGACCGACCTGCTCATCTCCCGGGGCTTTGACCCGGACAGGCTCTTCACCATCTACAACGGCCTGGACTTCTCGCCCCGGCCCGTGCCCATGGACCGCGCCTCCTACCTGCGCTCGGTGGGGCTGGAGGCAGACGACTCCTGCGTCATCGCCGGCATCGCCGCCCGACTCAACCCGGTGAAGGACATTGCCACTCTCATCCGGGGCTTTGCCAAGGCCCACCAGACCTGCCCCCAGCTCCGCCTGCTCATCGCCGGCGACGGTGAGGAGCGGCAGATGCTGGGCCAGCTGGCCAGGGACCTGGGGGTGGAGAAGGAGGTCTGCTTCGCCGGCTGGATCTCGGACACTGACAGCTTCTACAACGCACTGGACATCAACACCCTCACCTCCCTGTCCGAGACCTTTCCCTATGCCCTGACCGAGGGCGCCCGGGCGGGGCTGCCCACCGTGGCCAGCCGGGTGGGCGGCGTGCCCTATCTCATTGAGGACGGGGTCACCGGCCTGCTCTTCCCCGCCGGGGACGCCGACGCCCTGGCCAGGCACCTGGTCTCCCTGGCCAGCGACGCCACCCTCCGCAGGCATCTGGGCCAGCGGCTCTACCAGAAGGCCAACGACGATTTCTCCCTGAAGGCCACCATCCAGCGGCAGCTCTCCATCTACGAGACCATCCTCCGCCGCCAGGAGCGGAAGCACGGCAAACGGGACGGGGTGCTGGTCTGCGGGGCCTACGGCCGGGGCAATGCCGGCGACGACGCCATTCTGGAGGCCATCGTGGCCGAGCTGCGGCAGCTGGACCCCGACCTGCCGCTGTGGGTGCTCTCCCGCAGCCCCGAGAGCACCCGTCTCACCTACCGGGTCAACTCCATCTACACCTTCAATTTCCCCCGCTTTCTCCGGCGAATGGCCCGGACCAAACTATACATCAACGGCGGAGGCTCTCTCATGCAGGATGTGACCAGCCACCGTTCCCTGTTCTTCTATCTTTTCACCATCTCGGCGGGCAAGCTGCTGGGGAACAAAGTGCTCATGTACGGCTGCGGCATCGGCCCCATCCGCTCCCGGGCCAACCGCCTCCGGGCCGCCCGGGTCCTGCAGAAGCGGGTGGATGCCATCACCCTGCGGGACACCCATTCCCGGGAAGAGCTGCGGGATATGGGAGTCACCGCGCCGGAGATCATCCTCTCCGCCGACCCCACCGTCATCCTGCCCGCCGCGCCCGCTCCGGTGGTGGACGGCATTCTGGAGCGGGAGGGGCTGGACCCACAAGGCCGCTACATCGGCTTCACCCTCCGGCCCTGGCCCGGCTTTACCCAGGAGAAAGCGGATATCTTTGCCGCGGCCGCCGCCTATGCCTATGAGACCTACGGCCTCACCCCGGTCTTTCTCCCCATCGAAAGCCGGCTGGACCTGGGCGCCATCCGCCAGGCTGCCGCCTCCCTCGCCTGTCCCTTCCACATCGTGGAGAGCACCGGCAGCTCCGCCCACACCATCGGCCTTTTCGCCCGGATGAAGGTGGTGGTCTCCATGCGCCTCCACGCTCTGGTCTTTGCCGCCAGCCAGGGTGTTCCCCTGGTGGGGGTGGTGTATGACCAGAAGATCAGCTCCTTCCTCTCCTACATCGGGCAGGACCTGTACACCGACCTCTCCGATCTGACGCTGGAGCGGCTCAAGGGGCAGATCGATGCCGCCTGCGCCCGGATGGAGGACCGCGTCTTTCTCACCGAGGGGGTGGACCGCCTGCGCCAGGTGGAACACCGCAATTCCGAGACGGCGGCCCGCCTGCTGGGCCTGCCCTCCTGACCGCCGCCCCATCTCTGCCTCCGGAGGTCCTTTGATTGAAACAGCTCCTTTGTATTTCCGACACCCCCTGGGCCGCCGTCCCCACCCGGACCCAGCAGCTCATGGCCCGGCTCAGGGACGTTCAGATCCTCTATTTCGCGCCCCCCGCCCGCCGCGGGGATGACAGCTACAAAAAACCGGGCCGCCGGGTCCGCCCCGGCCTGATGGTCTACACCCTCCCTCCGGTGCTGGAGGCGGAGGAGCACAACCGTCTCCTCTTCCAGTCCAACCAGCGCAGGCTGTGCCGGTTCATCTGCCGGGCCATGGAGCTCCACGGCTTCCGGGAGCCTATCCTCTGGTGCTCCACCCCCCGGGCCGTCCACTTTCTGGACCGGGTGCCCTGCCGGGGGATTGTCTACGACTGCGCCCGGGACTGGTCCCACCTCCCCGACCGCTGGGAGAGCGACCTGACTCTGGCCGCCGACGTGGCCTTTGCCGCCTCGCCGGAGCTGGCTGACCACCTCTCCCCCTGCAGCGACAATGTGGCCTTGCTGCCCAACGGCGCCAACTACTCCATGTTCAGCCGCACGGATCTGGAGATCCCACTGGAACTGGCAGGACTGGACGCACCGGTGCTGGGCTACTCCGGCACCCTCTGGCGGGACCTGGATCTGTCGCCCCTCCTCCGTGCCGCATGTGACCATCCTGACGCCGTTTTCCTTCTGGTGGGCCGGCGGGAACACAATCCCCTCCTCCACCGGCTGGAAGAACTGCCCAACGTCCGCTTTCTGGGAGAAAAACGCCTGGTAGAACTGCCCGAGTATCTGGGCCGGTTCGACGTGTGCCTCAGCCTGCTCCGCAGCCAGAGTCCGGATAACGACGTGCTCCCGCCCCGGATCTTTGAATACCTGTCCACCGGCAAGCCCATCGTGTCCATGCTCGTCCCCGGACAGGTGGAGCCCTTCCCCGATGTGATCTACGGCGCCCGCTCCCCGGCAGAGTTCTCCCAGCTCTGCGGCAGCGCCCTGGCCGAGACCGGCTCCTGGGCCCGGGAGCGCCGCCGGACCTATGGGGAGGCCGGCTCCTGGTCCCGCCGGGCCCAGGAGGTGGAACGCATCCTCACCACCATCGGCCTTTTCTGATATTTCCGGTGCTAATCCCACCACCCCCGCCGTACAATACGGCGGGGGTGGTTTTTTGTCTCTGTCCATACCGGCCTTTTTCCTCGCATTATCGCAATATCCGGCGCTGCTGCTCTTCAGTCTCCTGCTGCTGGCGGTGATCCTGGTCAACGGCTGGACCGACGCGCCCAACGCCATCGCCACCGCCGTGGCGTCGGGGGCGATCTCCTTCCGGCGGGCCGTGGCCATGGCCGCCCTGTGCAACCTGGCCGGCGTGTTCTGCGCCGCCCTCTGGTGTCCCGCCGTGGCCATGACCGTGAGCGGCGCCGCCGACTTCGGCCGGGACCCCCACGTGGCCTGCGCCGCCCTGTGCGCCGCACTCTGTGCCGTGGCCCTGTGGGCTACGGCGGCCTGGTGGTTCGGCATCCCCACCAGTGAGAGCCACGCCCTGCTGGCCGCTCTGGCCGGGGCGGCTCTGGCCCTGCCCGGCGGATGGTCCAACCTCCGTGCCGGCCCCTGGGGGAGGGTGCTGCTGGGACTGGCCCTCTCCCTGGTGCTGGGGCAGCGGCTGGGCCGCCGGTGTGCCCGTTTTCTGGACAGCCATCCCCTGCCCTCCGCCGCCCTCCGGGCCGGACAAATAGGCTCCGCCGCCGCCATGGCCTTTCTCCACGGGGCCCAGGACGGGCAGAAATTCCTGGGGGTCTTTCTGCTGGGCTCCGCCCTCTCCCGGGGCCGGTGGGAGCCCGATGTGCTAGACTTCCCCCTCTGGCTCATCCTGCTGTGCGCCATGACCATGGCTCTGGGCACCCTGCTGGGAGGCCGCCGCATCGTGGAGAAGATCGGCCGGGAGCTGGTCCCTCTCTCCCCCGCCGCCGCTTTCGCTGCCGACCTGGGGGGCGGGGCGGCCCTGCTGGCCTGCACCCTTCTGGGCCTGCCGGTAAGCACCACCCACACCAAGACCGCCGCCATCCTGGGGGCGGGCACCGCCCTGGGCGGCCGGGCCAGCCGCTCCGCCGCACGCTCCATCCTGCTGACCTGGCTCTTCACCTTCCCCGGCTGCAGTGTCCTGGGCTTTGTGCTGGTGCGGATGTGGCTGCTGCGCTGATAAGGGGCTTTCTCTTGCATCCCGGCCCTCCCTGTGCTATCATGGCCGGGAAAGTGAGTGATCGCCATGCGCTATGAAGCCGCCATTTTTGATCTGGACGGCACCCTGCTCAACACCCTGGACGACCTGGCCGACAGCGTCAACCATGCCCTTGCCGCCTGCGGCTATCCCTCCCGCTCCCGGGAAGAGATACGGCAGTTCGTGGGCAACGGGGTGGCCCTGCTCATCCACCGCTCGGTGCCCGAGGGTACTCCCGCCGGCGAAGAGGAGCGCTGTCTGGATGCGTTCCGGGCCCACTATCTCACCAATATGCGGCACAAGACCGCTCCCTACCCCGGCATTCCGGACCTGCTGGACCGCCTGAACGCCGCGGGCTGCGCCGTGGCGGTGGTCTCCAACAAATTCGACCGGGCGGTGAAGGAGCTGTGCGCCGGCTACTTCGGCGGCCGGGTCCCCGTGGCCATCGGCGAGTCGCCCTCGGTACGGAAAAAGCCCGCCCCGGACACGGTGTTCGCCGCTCTGCGGGAGCTGGACCTCCCCGCTTCCCGGGCCGTCTATATCGGTGACTCCGACGTGGATATCGATACCGCCCGCAATGCCGGCATGGACTGCATCTCGGTGTCCTGGGGCTTTCGGGACGTTCCCTTTCTCAAGGCCCACGGGGCCGCACGCATTGCGGACAGCCCCGCGCAGCTCTTCGAGCTGCTCATCGAAGAATAGGGATTTATAAGTGATTTTTTCCAGCGTATCCGGAATTTTCACCGGGCATCCGTGAAAAAACGCCCCATTCCTGCACACACTAAGAGCACTTATCAGGAAGGGGCGCTTTGCTATGAACGTTCATCTCCAGAATACCCGTGCCCGCGTTCGGCTTGTCAGCTTTCTCACCGCCGGCGTACTGGTGCTGGCGGGCTTCGCCATACAGGGCAGGATGCAGACCAACCGGTACCGCCGCCTGCTGGACAAGACCTATGAATACGCCTTTGCCCAGCTGACCACCTCGGTCTCCGGGCTGGATGCCGCGCTGCAGAAGGGAGTATACGCCACCTCGCCCACCCTGCTCTCCTCCCTGTGTACCGACGCCTTCAGCCAGGCGCTCTCCGCCCAGACCGCCCTGGGCTCTCTTCCCTACGGAAATGTGGAGCTGGAGCAGACCGCCGCCTTTCTGGCCAAAACCGGCGACTATGCCATGGCCCTCTCCCGCTGCGCCGGGCAGGGGCTCTCCGGGGAGCAGCGGGAGACCCTCCGCGCCCTGTCCGGACAGGCCTCCTCCCTCTCTCAGACCCTGCATGCCCTGGAGACCGACCTGTACGCTGGGACCGTGTCTCTGGAGGACCTGGACGAGGCCCAGAGCCGGCTGTCCCAGGCCACTGAGGACGGCGCGCCCAACACTGCCGGTTCTTCTTTCCAGGAGATCGAGCACGAGTTCCCTGAGCTGCCCACCCTCATCTATGACGGTCCCTTCTCCGACCACATCGCAGACCGCTCTCCCCGGATGCTGGAGGGCGCGGAGGCTGTGAGCCGGGACGAGGCCCGGGCCAGAGCCGCCGCCTTCTTCGGGCTCTCCCCCGCTCTCTTCACCCCGGAGTCCGATGGGGCGGGCCGCATCCCCACCTGGAGCTTCTCGGCGGCGGTGGACGGCGGGACGCTGTGGGTGGAGGTCACCAAGCAGGGCGGCCAGGTGCTGGAGGTCCTCAGCGACCGGCCCCTGGGCCCGGCAGTCCTCTCACGGGAGCGAGCCGTGTCCAAGGCCCGGGACTTTCTCTCCCGCAACGGCTATCCTGACCTGACCGAGACCTATTTTATCGACCAGGGGAACGCCCTCACCATCAACTTTGCCCCGGAGGAGAACGGCGTCCTCTGCTACCCCGATCTGATCAAGGTGACGGTGGCGCTGGACAGCGGCTCCATCATCGGGCTGGAGGCCGGGAACTATCTGATGAACCACCAGCAGCGGCAGCCGGCTGCCCCGGCGGTCTCCCTGTCCAACGCCCAGACCATGGTCACCGATGGGCTGCGCGTCCTCTCCCACCGGCTGGCCATCATCCCAACCTCCGGCGAGAACGAGGTCCTCTGCCATGAATTCAAGTGTGAAAACGACGACGGACAGCACTATATCCTCTATGTCAACGGCCAGACCGGCGCTCAGGAGCGCATCCTCATCCTGCTGGAGGATGAGAACGGCACGCTGGTGCTGTGACAGAAAAAGAGCCGGCGCGGTATCCGCGCCGGCTCTTGGTCTATCGTGACATTCCCCGTCTTATTTCTTTTTGATCTCGTCCCAATACCGCTTCGCGGCCTGCTCCGTCTTGTTCTCGGCATACTCGTAGTACTTCCGTCCCGCCAGCGCGTCGGGCAGGTACTGCTGCTCCACCCAGTGGTTGGGAAAATTATGGGGATAGAGATAGCCCTGCTCCCGCTCCATACCCGCCGAGTCGGCGTGTTTATTCTGGAGGTGGCGGGGGTAATCTCCGGTCTTTCCCGCCTTTACGTCGGCCATGGCCAGGTCCAGCGCGATGTGGCCGGAATTGGACTTGGGGGCGGTGGCCATGAGCACCGCCGCGTCCCCCAGGGGGATACGGGCCTCGGGCAGGCCCAGCATATTGGCCGCGTCCACGCAGGCCTTGACGATGGGGATGATCTGGGGATATGCCAGTCCCACGTCCTCGCAGGCGATGACCATGAGCCGGCGGCAGGCGGAGATCAAGTCCCCCGCCTCCAGCAGCCGGGCCAGGTAGTGGCAGGCTGCGTCAGGGTCGGAGCCCCGGATGGACTTCTGGAGGGCGGAGAGGATGTCGTAGTGGTCGTCCCCCTCCCGGTCATACCGCATGGCGGAGCGCTGGGCCACCACCTGGGCGTCGGCCAGGGTCACCCGTAGCACCCCGTTTTCCCGCCGGGCGGTGTTCATCATAAGCTCGACCGCGTTCATAGCCTTGCGCACGTCGCCGCCGCAGGCCGAGGCGATGGCTTCCCGCACGCCGTCCTCACAGGAGAGCTCCGCCCCCAGCCGGCCGGCCATGATGGC
>JALEZN010000141.1 GCA_022772585.1 Clostridiales bacterium | reverse complement strand
GAAAAAAGGAGTGCGTGAAAGATGGTAAAGATCCTCGGTATCTGCGGCAGCCCCCGGAAGAAATCGGCCTACACCGCGCTGAAGGCCGCGCTGGAGGCGGCTGAGGCCACCGGCGACGTGGAAGTGGAGCTGGTGGAGCTGCGGGGCCGCAAGCTCAACTTCTGCATCCACTGCAACCGGTGCACCAGAGAGGGCGTAACCTACTGCCCGGTCTACAAGGACGATGACATGACCGAGCTGTATGAGAAGTTCTACAACGCCGACGGCTACATCATCGCCACTCCGGTGTATGAGATGAACATCACTGCCCAGCTGGCCACCTTCTTCAACCGGTTCCGTCCCACCTGGACCATCCTGAAGGACGACCCGGACTTCTTCTCCCGGAAGGTGGGCGGCGCCATCGCCGTGGGCGGCACCCGCAACGGCGGCCAGGAGCAGGCCATCAACGGCATCCTGGGCTTCTACCACACCCAGGGCATTACCGTGTGCAACGGCGGAGTGTGCGTCTACGCCGGCGCCAGCCTGTGGAACCCCGGCGACGGCTCGGGCACCATGGATGACCCCGAGGGCATGGAGAAGGCCCGGGGCATCGGCAAAAAGGTGGCCATGCTGACCAAGCTGCTGGCTCCCAAGAAGGACTGAGCGCGGGCCCTTGTCTGCGAAAAACGACCGGAAGGCGGTATCCTGCCGCCTTCCGGTCGTTTTGTATTCACTTAGCGGCCCAGCCGCTTGCCTGCGGCCCAAAAACCAAAGGCGGTACCCGATGCGCCCCCCACCAGGTGCATGAAATGGGCCACGTTGTCCTGCACGAAGAGGGCGGAGTATACCTCCTGCCCCAGATAGATGATACCCACCAGGATCAGGGTCAGGGGAATGGAGCCCGCCCGCATGCCCGCCAGAGAGGAGAGCATGATGAGCATGAACACAATGCCGCTGGCTCCCAGCAGCGCCGTGTCCGGGAAGAGCAGGCACTGGAGCACGCCCGAGATGAGGGCGGTGACCAGGATGCCCGAGAGCAGCGCCCGGCTGCCGTACTTCTCCTCCATGGGAGGGCCTACCACCAGCAGCAGCACCATGTTGCCCGCAAAGTGGGCATAGCTGCTGTGGCCCAGCACATGGCCGAAAAGGCGGAAGAAAAAGAGGGGGGTCAGCGGGGCGCGGTAGACCGAAAAGAGGGCGGCGGTGCTGTACCCTCTGGTGAGGACGCCCATGAGCAGCGCGCCCAGGGAGAGAAAGAAATAGGTCAGGATGACCGGGGAATTGTAATGGATCCGTCTCATCTGAATACCTCCGGCGTATGAGTGTGGGGATGGAACGGGGATGCTGCCCTCATTTTATAACAGGTCTGCTCTTATTGCAAGAAAAGGGGATGGAGCGGGGCGGAAAAAGGGCTTTACACTGACTAAACTATATGGTATACTTTTATAAAAGTGATACTGACGCGGAAGGACTTGGTCCTGACGGGGAAGGGGAGCGGAACAGAACACAAAGTCCTCAGTGTGCGAGGGCTTGTTTTGGCGTACCCTTCCGGGTGCGCCTTTTGTATTTTCACACAGAGAGGATGACAGATATGGAAAACCGTGTGGCCCTGCTGGGGCTGGTGGTGGAGCAGCCCGATTCGGTGGAGCCCCTCAACGCCCTGCTCCACCAGTACAAGGACTATATCATCGGGCGGATGGGGCTGCCCTACCGGGAGCGGAAGATCAGCATCATCAGCATCGTGCTGGACGCGCCGGGGGACGTGATCAGTACCCTGTCAGGCAAGGCGGGGATGCTGCCCGGCGTCACTGCCAAGGCGGTCTACTCCAAGCTGACGGAGCACCGGGATGAGAGCGCTGCTGGATAAGCTGGAGCGGGAGGGGATCCTTACCGGGGCAGAGTTCGCCGCTCTCATCCGGGGGCGGGACGAGGCCCTGGCCCGGGAGCTCTTCCGCCGCGCCGACGCCCGGCGCAGGGAGTATTACGGCGCCGATGTGTACATCCGGGGCCTCATCGAGTTCACCAACTACTGCAAAAACGACTGCCTCTACTGCGGCATCCGCCGCTCCAACCGGAACGCCCGGCGCTACCGGCTCAGCCGGGAGGAAATTCTGGCCTGCTGCCGGGAGGGCTATGCCCTGGGCTACCGCACCTTCGTCCTCCAGGGGGGCGAGGATCCCTGGTACACCCCGGAACGGGTGGAGGAGCTGGTGCGCGCCGTCAAGGCCGCCCACCCGGACTGCGCCCTGACCCTCTCGGTGGGGGAGCAGCCCCGGGAGGTCTATCAGGCCTGGTTCGACGCCGGGGCAGACCGCTATCTGCTGCGGCATGAGACCGCCAATGACGATCATTACCGCTCCCTCCATCCGGCGGAAATGTCCCCGGAGAACCGGAAGCGCTGCCTGTGGGATCTGAAAGACATCGGATACCAGGTGGGCTGCGGCTTTATGGTGGGCTCCCCCGGGCAGACGCCGGAGTATCTGGCTGAGGACCTGCTCTTCATCCGGGCGCTGGAGCCGGACATGGTGGGCATCGGGCCCTTCATCCCCCAGCACGACACCCCGCTGCGCCATCAGCCCGCCGGGACGCTGGAGCTGACCCTGTTCCTGCTGGGACTCATCCGCCTGATGCTGCCCGATGTGCTCCTCCCCGCCACCACCGCCCTGGGCACCATTCACCCCCGGGGACGGGAGCTGGGCATCCAGGCCGGGGCCAACGTGTGCATGCCCAACCTGTCTCCGGCGGAAGTACGGGAGAAATACGCCCTCTATGACAACAAGATCTGCACGGGAGACGAGGCGGCCCAGTGCCGCCGCTGCCTGGAGGCGCGGATGGCCTCCATCGGCTACCGGGTGGTGGTCCACCGTGGAGACCATATCGGCAAAAACAAAAAAATCTCTGAAGGGGAAGCTCCGCGCTGACCCATAAGAAAGGAAGAAGCTGATTATGTACGATCCCAGATCCATGAAAGCCGAGGAATTCATCGACCACCAGGAGATCCTGGACAGCCTGGCCTATGCCGACGCACACAAGACTGACGCTGCCCTCATCGACTCTATTCTGGAAAAGGCCCGGCTGCGCAAGGGCCTGAGCCACCGGGAGGCCTCCGTCCTGCTGGCCTGCGAGCTGGAGGACAAAAACCAGGAGATCTACGCCCTGGCCCAGCAGATCAAGAAGGACTTTTACGGCAACCGCATCGTCATGTTCGCCCCCCTGTACCTCTCCAACTACTGTGTCAACGGCTGTCTCTACTGCCCCTACCATGCCAAAAACAAGCACATCCCCCGCAAGAAGCTGACCCAGGAGGAGATCAGGCGGGAGGTCATCGCCCTCCAGGACATGGGCCACAAGCGTCTGGCGCTGGAGGCCGGCGAGGATCCGGTGAACAACCCTCTGGAATATATCCTGGAGTCCATCCAGACCATTTATTCCATCAAGCACAAGAACGGCGCCATCCGCCGGGTGAACGTGAACATCGCCGCCACCTCGGTGGACAACTACCGCAAGCTGAAAGAGGCCGGCATCGGCACCTACATCCTCTTCCAGGAGACCTATCACAAGGAGAGCTATGAGAAGCTCCATCCCACCGGTCCCAAGAGCAACTACGCCTACCACACCGAGGCCCACGACCGGGCCATGCAGGGCGGCATAGACGACGTGGGCCTGGGGGTCCTCTTCGGCCTGGAGCTCTACCGCTACGAGTTTGCCGGCCTGCTCATGCACGCCGAGCACCTGGAAGCCGTCTTTGGCGTGGGCCCCCACACCATCAGCGTGCCCCGTGTCTGCCCTGCCGACGACATCGACCCCGGCGCCTTTGACAACGGCATCTCCGACGATATCTTTGCCAAGATCGTGGCCTGTATCCGGGTGGCGGTGCCCTATACCGGCATGATCGTCTCCACCAGGGAGAGCCCCAAGGTCCGGGAGCGGGTGCTCCACCTGGGCATCTCCCAGATCTCCGGCGGCTCCCGCACCAGCGTGGGCGGCTATGTGGAGCCCGAGCCTGAGGAGGAGAGCTCCGCCCAGTTCGACCTGTCCGACCGCCGTACCCTGGACGAGGTGGTCCGCTGGCTGATGGAGATGGACTATGTGCCCTCCTTCTGCACCGCCTGCTACCGGGAGGGACGCACCGGCGACCGCTTCATGTCCCTGTGCAAGTCGGGCCAGATCCAGAACTGCTGCCTGCCCAACGCCCTGATGACCCTGAAGGAGTACCTGATGGACTATGCCGCCCCTGAGACCCGGGCCATTGGAGAAAAGGTGATCGCCCGGCAGCTTGGCGACATTCCCAAGGAAAAGGTGCGTCAGATCGTGGTGGAGCGGCTGGAGAAGATCGCTCAGGGCGAGCGGGACTTCCGTTTCTAAAAGGAGGACGCTGTGAGCGGTATGAATCAGACCCCCGCCGGCGAGCGGGTCCACATCGCCTTTTTCGGCCGGCGCAACGCGGGCAAATCCAGCCTGGTCAACGCCTTCACCGGCCAGGAGACGGCCATCGTCTCCGACGTGAAGGGCACCACCACCGACCCGGTGTCCAAGGCCATGGAGCTGCTGCCTCTGGGGCCGGTGCAGATCATCGACACGCCGGGCATCGATGACGAGGGAGCGCTGGGGGAACTGCGGGTGCGCCGCACCCGGCAGGTGCTGAACAAGACCGACCTGGCGGTGGTGGTGGCCGACGCGACCCTTCCCCTGGGGGCGGCGGAGGAGGAGCTCCTCTCCCTCATCCGGGAGAAGGAAATCCCCTTTGTGATGGCCCGGAACAAGGCAGACCTGCTCCCTGCCGTGCCGGAGGGGGAGGGAAACACCCTCTGGGTCAGCGCCAGGACCGGCTTTCACATCCACGAGCTCAAGGAGCTTGCCGCCCGGCTGGCGCAGCCGGAGGAACCGCGCCGTCCACTGGTGGCCGACCTGCTCTCGCCGGGGGACACGGCGGTGCTGGTGGTGCCCATCGACAAGGCGGCCCCCAAGGGCCGGCTCATCCTGCCCCAGCAGCAGACCATCCGGGACATTCTGGAGGCCGGGGCCTCCGCCCTGGTGTGCCGGGACAGCGAGCTGCCCCAGACGCTGGATAAGCTCACCGCACCCCCGCGTATGGTCATCACCGACAGTCAGGTCTTTGGCGCGGTGAGCAAACTGGTGCCGGAGTCGGTGCCCCTTACCTCCTTCTCCATCCTCATGGCCCGGTACAAGGGTGACCTGCCCCTGGCCGTGGCGGGGGCGGCGGCGGTGGACCGCCTGCGGGACGGGGACAAAGTCCTCATCGCCGAAGGCTGCACCCACCACCGCCAGTGCGGGGACATCGGCACCGTCAAGCTCCCGGGCTGGATCCGGAAACGCACGGGGGTGGAGCCGGAGTTCACCTTCACCTCCGGCGGCCAGTTCCCCGAAGACCTGAGCCCCTATCGGCTGGTGGTCCACTGCGGGGCCTGCACCCTGCCGCCCCGGGAGGTGCGTTACCGTCTGCGCTGCTGTCAGGACCAGGGGGTCCCGGTGACCAATTACGGCATCCTCATCGCCTATCTCAACGGCATCCTGCCCCGGACAGTGGAGCTCTTTCCCCAGGTGGCCGCCCTGCTGGGCAGCGCGTAACTGAAAATGAAATAGAAAAGCCGGGGGACCGCGTCTGCGGTCCCCCGGCTTTTCTGCTGGGAAGCTGAGAGAGATTTGCTTACTCCTCGTCCTCCGCCTTCTTGCGGCCGAAGGTCAGGTGCAGGCCGGCTCCCACCAGGGAGAAGGCCAGGGCCACCAGTCCCAGGGTCACAGAGGGCTCCACAGGCGCGGCCACCATGCCGGTCTGGGGAAGATCGCCCTTGGGCGTGTCAGGCTCCTCAATGTCGATGCCGGGCTCGGGAGTCACAGGAGGCTCAGGCGTGGGCTCGGGCGTAACAGAGGGCTCGGGCGTGGGTTCAGGCGTGACAGAAGGCTTGGGATCCAGCGGGGTGCTGGGCTCGGGCAGATCCGCTTCCGCGGTGTACCACACGTTGATGACCTTGTCACGGTTCAGGGTGCCGGTCAGGGCGTCGCCGGTGGTCTCCACATAGGTGTAGCCGTCGATGCTGATGGCGTCAAACCCGGTCACATCATACTTGTAGCCGGAGCGGTGGCGCTCTGTGTGCTGCTCGTGCAGGACCTTCCCGGTGCCCTGCTCCAGGTAGTTGACGGTGATGTCATACTTGGTGGAAGTGCCGGGATCATAGGGGGTGGTGTAGCTGTAGGCATAGTAGAGGTCGATCACATAGGTAACGCCGTCCTTGCTCAGATGGACGCTGATGGGGCTTCCGGTCAGGGCAGAGACATCGTCCTCCACTGTCAGGGTGCTGTTCTGGTACGTATAGGTATACTTGCTGCCGTCGGCGGCGGTGTACTCCCGGGCGGCGTCGGGGGTCAGGCTGACGGTCTGATCGCCGTGGTACCGCGTCTCCACGCTGCCGGTCTGGACCTCGTTATCCACCACGACGGTGCCGTCGATGGTGGCGGTATAGTGGTAGTTCACCTGGTACTGATAGGTCTTGTAGGTGTTGGTGAAGCTGGTCACGCCATTGGCGGTGGAGCTGCCGGCGGTGAAGCCGTCCACGGCCTTCTCCTTGAGCTCGTAGGTATACTCGTGGCCGTCAGTGGCGTACTTGGGCAGGGTCTTGCCCTCCAGGTCGTTGGTGATGGAGAAGGTGAACTGGGCCTTATCGGACGCGATCTTCTGCTCGAAGAGGAAGCTCTTGTCCCGCCAGACCTCGACAGTGATGCTGTAGTCATCGCGGGTGGCTTCAGGCTGGAGGGTCCAGGTCTTACTGCCGTTCAGGGCAGCCTCACCGGGCTTGATGGTGTTGAGGAAGCTGTTGCCGGCGGCCCTGGAGGAGGTGAAGTCGGTGGGAACAGTGGTCTCCTCCACGGTGTAGGTATAGGCGGTGTGGCCGTCAGCGCTGAACTTGGGCAGGTTGGAGGCGGTGTAGGTGTACAGGCCCTTCACGGCGTCATAGGTCATATCTTTGGAGGACACGGTCCGGTACTCGGCGCCGCTCTGGTAGATGGTGAAGATGGCCTCGGGCAGGTTGTAGCCCTCGGGAGCCGCCCACTGCTTGGTAAAGGTCAGGCTGGTAGTGGGATCGGTGGTGATCTCCTTGAGCTTGTTGGTGATGCCAAAGCCAGAGATGGTGGTGTCGTAACCCTCCACGGGGGCCTCTTCCACGGTGTAGGCGTACTTGCCGGTGACCTTGCCGTCACCGTCGAACTTGAACACCGGGAGAGTTTCCTTCCCCTCGCTGTCCACGCCGAAGGTGTGGGTGACGGTGGGGCTCTTCAGGGTGGTGGTGCCGAAGGGCTCGCCGTCCCGCTTCAGGGTGATGGTGATGTCGGGGCGGTCGGTGCGGCCGCCGTCGATCCAGGTCTTGCTGACCTCCACCTTGGTGTACTGCTGCTGGAGGTCGTTGGTGAAGTTGTAGCCGTTGGGAGTGGAGGTGTAGCCGTGGACGGCGTCCTCGCTGACGGTGTAGGTGTACTTCACGCCCTGGCTGTCGTACATGGGCAGGTTGTCGAAGGAGTAGCCGGCGTCGTTCTTGCCGATGGTAGTGGTGCGGAAGGCCTCAGCGCCGCCGTTCTGGTACAGCTTGAAGGTGATGGTCTCGGGACGGGTGCCGTAGGCGTTGTTGTTGTCGTTCCAGGTCTTGGTGCCCGAGACGGAGGTGGTGCCGGTGAGGGTGTTGGTGATGTTGAAGCCGTCGTAGCTCACATCATAACCGGAGACCCTGGCCTCCTTCACGGAATACACGATCTTCACGGCCACCTCTTCGGTGACAGCGGGGGTGTCGGGAGTGGCCTCTTCCACCACCACGGTCTCATAGCGGTATTCCTCCAGACCGGTGAAGCGGTACTGCCAGGCGCCGTACTCGCCGGTGGCATCGGCGGCCAGACCCTCGTCGGCAGTGCCGTCCAGGACCACGGTCTTGCCGGTGGGCTCATTGTCGGCGTAGAGCTCCACAGTCACGCTGGAGGGACGGGTGCTGTAGGCGTTGTCGTTGTCCAGCCAGGTCTTGGTTCCGGAGACAACAGTGGTGTCGTGATAGTAGTTGGTGAAGTCGTCGCCGTCCTTCTCGGGGACATAGTGGGTGTCGGCGGAGCTGTCACCGGCGTACTGGACCTCCACGGCGGAGTAGTTGATCTTCTCGCCGCTGGCGTAGTACTTGGGCAGGTCCTCGAAGGAGTAGGTGCCGTCGGCCTTGAGCTCGGCGGTCCGGCCGGTGCCGGGGATGATGAAGCTGACCTGGGGCCGCTCAGCGCCGTCGGGCTCCACCCAGGACTTGGTGCCGGAAATGGAGATAGTGCCGGTGAGGGTGTTGGTGATGATGTTGCCCATCACTTTGCACTCGTAGGAATCGCCGTCGTTATTGACAGTACCGATCTCATCCTCAGACAGGGTGTACCGGATCTTCTCGCCGTTGACCTTGCCGTCGCTGCCCACGCGGTAGACCGGCAGGGCCTCGCCCTGGGCGTCGGTGGTAAAGGTGTAGCTCCACAGGTTGGCGTTGCCGGCAGCGGCATTGGCGGAGGACAGCTCCGCGCTGCTGACCACTTCGCCGTCAGCCAGCAGGTTGACCGTGATGGTGTCGGGACGGGTGCCGTAGGCGTCGCTGTTGTCGAACCAGACCTTGGAGACGGAGACGGTGGTAGTAGTCTGGTTGATGCGGTTGGTAAAGTTGGTGCCGTCCTGCTCCTCAGAGTAGTTGGCCAGGTCGGTGTTCTCGCGGACGGTGTAGATGATCTCGCCGTCTGCATCATATTTGGGCAGATCGGGGAAGGAGTAGCTGGTCTCGCCGCTCTTCAGGGTGACCGTTTTGGCGGGGGAGAGGGGCTCGCCGTTGGCCAGCAGCTCGATCTCGATGTCGGGATGGCCGGTCTCCGAGTCGATCCAGGTCTTGGTGCCGGAGACGGAGGTCTTGTCATTGGCGTAGTTGGTGACGGTGTAAGTATCGTCGCTGTAGGATGTGCTGTAGCCGCTGACGGCGGACTCGGTGACCTTGTAGGTGTACGGAGTGTTGTCGTTTACGTCCTTGATGGGCAGCTTCTCGGTCTGAGACGCACCGAAGGTGTAGCTCCACTGGGTGGGCTGGCCGTCCACGGCGTCGGCAGAGGTGAGAGTCTTCTCCCAGGTCTTTCCGGTAGCGGTATCGCCCTTGTACTGAGTCAGGGTCAGGGTGATGGAGGGGCGGTTCGCGCTGCCGCCGTCCACCCAGATCTTGGTGACGGGGATGGTGGTGTACTCCTCGCTGAACTTGTTGTCCACCACATTGGGGACGGTGGTGCCGCTCTCGTCCAGCGCTCCCCAGGCCACCTTGACGTCATAGGGACCGGCAGCGGTATAGCCCGCCGGGGCGGTCTCGGTCAGGGTGTAGGTGTGGCCGGAGGGGATGCCCGAGAAGGAGACCGTGCCGTCATTGCCGGAGGTGGCGGT
>JALEZN010000125.1 GCA_022772585.1 Clostridiales bacterium | reverse complement strand
ATACCGGATACCGGCAAATGACGATCGCGCTGGAGATTGCCTCGCAGGAACCGGAGTCCCTGTGCCAGGTAACAAAGTGGCTCTACCCCGAAACAGCCAGAAGATGCGGCACCAACTGGAAGGCAGTGGAGCGGAATATCCGGACGGCGCTCCATCGTACCTGGAAAACCTCTCAGCATACACTGGAGCAAATGGCTGGCTATTCATTCAACTCCGTACCAAAACCTGCGGAATTTCTTGCAATACTGACCAAAGGGCTTTCCGATTGGAATTGACCCTTTATCAGCTTCTATTCCTTAGGCGCTGCCGGCACTGCGCTGGCTCTTTCCATGCTGCTCAATCCCTTGGCGGACAGTCTTCTGGAAACCATGTTCTGGTTCTTCAGTGCACACTTTACTATCGTCCCGTCTTGCTGGCGCTTCCCGTTTTCGCTCTGCTGGGCTATGTCATTCCAGCAATTATGTACCGTCACGCCGTGAAACAGAGCGTTGTGGAACGCCTGCGGGAAGCAGAAGCCTGACTGCACCGCAACTCACGCATTTAGGCCTCAAAAAGTCGTTGCGGCGCAACGGCTTTTTCTCTCCATTTTTAGGATGGACGGTATAGGTATATTCGGAAGCCGAAAATCGGGTTCTAAATGCGGAGAAAACCACCTTGTCAACATCAGACGGGCGGTTTTCAAAGTGGGAATACAATATCCTTATCCCAATAGAATTGTGGCACAACAGCTTTTTGCTCCAAAATGTTGACACCACAATCCCCTCCCATGCTATCGACACCCTCTCCCGATGTGATATAATACAGGAGTGAAAAATGCAGACGCCCATCAAGCCATAGACTTGACAAGCGTCTGCATTTTCCGTTTCTTGAGAAAGGAGTCATGCCGTCAGCACAGATCGTCCGCCCGTCCACAACTGCACCTTAAAAATTTCATATTAAACCGGAGGGAACAACCAGCTTGGGCCGCAAGAAGAAGCTCATCAACAATTCCGGTATTCCGCAGCACGAAATCGAGCACATCGCCCGGTGCATCCTCCCCGACATCCTCGCCTACTACAAAAGCGAAGAAGGCCAGCGGGAGTTCCGGGAGTGGCTGGCTCAGCGTGAAGCGGAACAGACGGAAGGAAAGGCAGGGAAAAGCAAGTAAGTAACCGCACAGGGTGCCGCCAGCTTGGCGGCACCTTTTCTCATGCCGAAGGTACTTCCACTCACGCATTTCGGGGGTGAAAAAACGGCTGATAGCAAGGCTTCTGGGACACTTTTTTGATCCGGGAATACAATTACCTTCGGATGTCCAAAACAGGCGTTCCAAATGCGTGAATCCTCAAATTCTGTCCGCCGTTCATTCCGTGTCCCTCTTAATAGAATGAATGATAGATCAGTATTTGATTATTAAGTATTTAATTGTGTGTCATTTTCCAGTTTAAGTTTTTCCAATCTTGGATTATCCAAGATTGGAAAATGGCATTTAGGTCTCTTGTGAGATCCCTCTGGAATACGATATCAGTTCTCAAAGGGATGATACTCCGTCACATTCCTGAGATACTCACAAACATCCCCGTGGAGCAGTAGGTTCACATATTCAACTGGTGCATTATACACCAGCCATTCCAGTTCGCTGCTCTCGTACATATTCCGCGCAACCTCGGCTTCTACCAAGGTGCAGTCAACGGAGATCATGCTGCCGTCGGCATATTTGACTTCGACACAGGCGGTGTCGATATTGAATTCGCAAGAGATAATCTTATCCATAATATCCTCCCAAAAGCAAAAATAATCCGAACCCATCTCCTACTGAGATAAGGTTCGGATTATTCTTCTTTGGTACGCCCGAAGGGACTCGAACCCCCAACATTCAGAACCGGAATCTGACTTGTGGCGCTCCAAAACTCACAATAACAGACAGAAGTTATGAAAATAAGGGCGAAACTGAAAAATCCGCAATATTACGAAACCGCCGTCAATAGTCGGATGTTCTGAAAATCAAGTTTTGTTCTGAATTTGTTCTGGATGACGAGCCGGATTACCACTCCCTTTCGATAGGTAGATTTATTTGAGCGGCTATGTGAATAGCCGTTGAAATGAGCGTATCTATGGATGATTTAAAAATGTCATGGTTAAGAGGCATATGGAGGCAGAGAGTAACCCTTATTGCTCGTAACCTCGTTCTTTCAGTTTCTCGACCAATGCAACCACGAGTGCAACTGATTCGTCATCCAGGCCAGATACATCAATAACCTTGGTTGCGTCTACACACACCAGATAATCCACACTGACTCCAAATAGGCGGGAAAGGCGGATTAGCACCTCAATAGAGGGAGCCTTGCTCGCTGTTTCATAGGCGCTGATCATGGCCTTAGAAATCCCTATGCGGTTGGCAACCTGTAATTGGGTCAGCCCCCGTGTTTCGCGCAAAGTTTTCAGTTTTTCAGAGCAGTCAACCATAGGCTATCCTACCTCCCGCCAATAGTGTACTTGATATAAGACTTCTTATAGGAGATTTATAATAAACTAATTGTTGACTTCCGAAGGGAAATAGATATAATACTAAAATATAGAATCAGCATCGTTATCATGATATTAAATTTTGGTGGTGTCAGTTATGGACGAAAAGCAGAAGCAAACTATTGACCAACTCCAAAAGAATCTTGACTATGAGCAGAAAATGAAGCGGAAAATGATAATATTAGCCAGCATTTTAACTATTTTGTCTCTACTATGTTTTTTTATTGATAATTTTGCGCTCGCTATTCTTCTTGTCTTACCTGCTGTTGTGATTTGGTATTTGATTTATTTATGCCGTGGGTCTGTAGAGCGTGCGGCCAACGATCTCCGTATGGCACAGTCGGACATGAATAAGTACGAGTGGACGATGCACATCCGCTCTATTGATGCACAAGCACAAATACGGCAGAATCAGGCAGTTCACGATGCACAGCATCCTCAATGTCCCATGTGTGGTAGTCAGAACACGCAGCGCATTAGTACACTTAGCCGCACGGCATCTGTTGCTGCTGTTGGTTTAGCATCATCCAAAATAGGCAAACAATTTGAATGTAAAAACTGTAAATACAAATGGTGAATTGGATATAAAAGTTACTGTTGCTAATAGTTTGAATAAGGGCAACGCACTGGAAATAAGAGTGCGTGATAGAAGATAGGTACTGGGCCAGTTTCCCGGCTGGCTGGCACGTCCGAAAATGTGAAGTATCCCCCGTGCATGGGTGGGGGTAGCCTCCTGTCCCGCTCCAGGGCAAAGCAAAACCCCCGGCACTATGTCCAGGGGCTGCTGATATCGTCAATCTGTTGTACCGAATTTCTGGGCGTCTCTCTCATTCAGCCGGCGCATAAGTTCTCTATATTCATCCGTACCAATTTTGGCGTGTGCTATAGCGTTGATCTCGTCCCATTTCTGTTTGTGCTCTCTTTCCCGTTCCAGCGTTTCCATGTGGCGTTGCTGTACTTCCGCTGACCATTGCTCTAAATCCATCTTGTGTGCCAGATGGAAAAAGTAGTAAAAGATAAAACCAAAAAGGAACACTTTTTTGACCTCCCTGTTATCTTGTGCGGCGATATTGTCAAGCCCTCGCCGCTGTGGGCTATTGCCGTCCTTAGATAATTTCTGCCAGCGCCGCCCGCATTTTGACAATCCGCTTGTGTACGGCGGGGGCGCTGATTCCCGCGACTGCGGCGAGTTCGCGCTCCGTCCGCTTCTCCATCAGTCCGTAAATGATCTGCTGGTCAGTACTGTCCCTGCTGGTGATAAACCGTTGAAGGTCTACGCTGAGAATGGCGGCGGCTTCCGTATCGTTTTTGATGGCGGTCATGGTGTCGATGTAGTCAGCTTCTTCCCCACCCTCGCTCTTGACCGTCCGCACACTGGCGGCGGCGTGCTTCTTGTCGCTGTAGCTAATGGCGGCGATGCTGGCTCGTGCCGCCCGGAAAACGATGCCTGCTAATGTGGTCGTGGCTTTGCCCTGGGCCGCTCTCCGCTCGTTGATGGCGTTCAACTTGTCAGCGGTCATGTTGTCAGTGATTCGCAACCACGCCTCATTGACAATCTCGTTGATCTCGTACAGGGTGCCGGCAGGCTGAGCTTTGATGATTTTGAAGATGCAAGCTGTGATAAATCTGATCTGTTCCCGGGCATTCATTCCGTTCCACTCGCTGATGATAGCGGCGGCGTTGTTCATGTTCTCCATTATGTTTAGCTCCTTTTCAGATTTGAAGTTGAAGGAGCGGGGCGGCTGTGTTAAAATAAACGTACCGTCCCCACTCCGGGGTTGGTGTGGGCTGCTTGTCTATGTGCTTTGGCCGGCTGTTTAGACAAGCGGCCTTTTTCATGCAATGAGGGTGAAGCGCGTTGTTGTCGTGTTCTTGCTGTACTGTCCGTACAAGTCAGCGTGATCGGCCTTGAAAGCCTTGCTGTCAAACCGGCTGCTGCTGACGTTCTTCCAGCTTGCTTTCCAGCCGTCCCCGGTCAACGTTTCTTCTTCCCGCTCCACCATAGCGGCCTTGAGCTTGTCCGTCAGTGCTTCGGCCTCCGCTTCCAGCTCCTTAATCATGCTCCGTACGCTGATAAGATTTTGCGCTACGCTGTTGAGTTCGGTAATACTCATTGATGTTCTCTCCTTCCTTATTTATAGCGGCGTACTACCATATTAGCGTACTCATCGGCTTGGCGCTTCTGGTAGGCTTCTACCACCAACCGAATGATAATGTACCCTGCGGCGAAAATGATAGGCATTGTGTTATTCTCCTTTCTTTTGAGGGTTTTCTTCCCTCTTTCTGATTATAATTATACTCTAATATTAGTGTAATGTCAATCGAAAATACTCTTTTATTAGTGTAATTATGCACAAAGAATAACACTGAAATCAGTGCAACTTTTACATTGACTTTAGTGTACTTTCCGTGCTATAATAACTATGCTAGAAGTGGGGTACGCTTAAATGGGTTTCACCCCCCCCTGATATGCAAATAGCTAAGAAGGTGATACACAATGGCGCTGACATATAAGATCAATGTTCTGCAAGCCTTGAAAGATAAGGGCTATAATACAAACAGACTCCGTAAAGAAAAGCTGTTAGCTGAGGCGTCTATTCAGTCTTTGCGGGAGAGCAAGCCGATCTCTTGGGCAAACCTGTCAAAGCTCTGTGAACTGTTGGAGTGTAAGCCTGGGGACATTCTGGATTTTGTCGCTGATAGCAACTCATAAAATTATTTGAAGGGAGAGCTGGTAATGAGCAACCGTGATAAGTGTATTGCAATCCTGGACAGTTTCAGCGATAGTCAGTTGGGCAATATCGTTGCCATGCTGCAAGCTGCAAAAGATGCGATCTCTGATGCTACTGACGATGCGTTTTGCAATGCCCTTTACAAAGAGTACCAGGCCGATCCTGATAAGGGGCAGGCCGTAAGCATTGAAGAGGCGGCGAAGATGCTGGGGGTAGCTCTTTGAAATACCAGATCGTAATTGATAAGCCGGCACTGAAGTTTCTTCAGAAACAGCCGCCGGATCAGCGAGAGCGCCTGTTAAAAGCGATTTACAAGCTGCCTGATTTGGGTGATATAAAACCCATGGGAGGCCATGAAAACCTTTACAGGCTACGTGTGGGCAGCTACCGGGTGATCTATACCATCGAGAATGATATTTTGACCGTCCGGGTGTTGACGATCGGCAACCGTGGCGATGTCTATAAGTAGATGTTATTAACCTGTTCAAATAAAGCAAAGGCGGGGGTGTAGCTGCTCCCGTTCGTCTTTTCCCCATGTAAGGCTCAACAATACCCTATGTGGGCTGTTCCGAGGCCGACGGTGGCCTCTTGCGCCGCTGATGGTTTCCCTTGGTGCTGCTATGTTAAAACGCGCTCTATGGGGCTTCTGTGGGGCTTTAAGCAAACCGTTGTTTTATCCGTTTTTTTGTGGAGCTGGTAAGCAAGAGCGGTTTTTTTCCTGTAAATAAAGCAGAGGGTTTCCTTAAATAAAAACCAGGAGGTCCACGATGAAGAAAGAAAAGTCTGCTGAAGACTATATGCAGGAGCTTGACCAGTTGGCGGCTGCTGGGGAGTTGTACGATGATGAATTGGCATTTCATGGGCATACGCTGGACTTGACAAAGTGGGAAGCATATCAGCACATCAAGAACGCTCTGGAGGGGCTGTTGGACACAAGCCAGTATATCAAAGCGGTACGAGGTCACAGCAAGCCGTATGCCGCCGAACAAAATGCAACTATCAGTGTTACCGTATCCAAGCTGGCATCATTCACAGAGGAAGAAACCTCTGTTCTGGCTGACGCTATGGCAAAGGCTGATCGGTTTAGCTTTACGGCGATAGAGGACAACGCATTTCTCAGCTTCACGTTCAAAAACATTTGGATTGATTAAGGATAACCCGCCTCTGGAAAGGTGATAGCCAGGGGCGGGGATTCTTCTGCCTATCCCCTATCAAAAACGAAGGTTTTAGAGAATGTAGGGGATGGCTGCTGCAGTGCCGCTGTTTACCGTGAATTTTGTATCAAAAGATTGTTCAAAATCAAGTTATCACAAAGCACCGTTATAGACAAAACTGGAGGATATACCTATGGGGAATATGACTTTCGGATACGCCAGAGTATCCACGCAAGATCAGGAGCTAGCCCGGCAGATTGACGCATTAGAAAAGTATGGTGTTAATGAGGTTTTTACGGAAAAGATGACCGGCACAAAAGCCAACAGGCCAGAACTGAACCGCCTTAAAGATAAGGTTCGCACTGGTGATACTGTGGTCATTGAATCGTTGTCCCGCCTGGGACGTTCCACAAAAGATTTGCTATCACTGATAGAGGATTGGAACCATCAAGGGGTAAAGTTGGTCAGCCTGAAAGAGTCCATCGACACGACAACTCCCACCGGAAAACTACTTTTAACCGTCCTGTCAGCTATCAGCCAGTTTGAGCGGGATATTACGGTTCAGCGCACAAATGAGGGATTGCAAGCTGCCAGAGCCAGAGGGCGTAAAGGTGGCCGGCCAAAAGCGGACAGCAAAGCAGTGGACAAAGCCGTAAAGCTATATCATGCGCAGACACATTCAGTCAAGGAAATCACTACGATCTGCGGCGTATCGCAAGCGACATTGTACCGTGCACTTGCCACCGAGAAGGACAAATAAAAACCCCGCTCCGGGTAGATAGCCTTGGAGCGGGTAATTCTTTGCAATTTTTTGGAGAACGAGGTTAGCACAGGCCGAATTTCTCCTGTTATTATAGCAGAGCAAACCACACAATACATTTGAAAGGGTGCGTTTCAATTATGTACATCAAAGGCACACTCGTTGAGAACTTCGACAACTTCCAGCTGGATATGGGCAAGATTGGAAACCATAGCACCAGCAAGAGTAAGATTCACCTGCCCTATACTGGCCCACTGCCTGACAAACTCAACAACGCAACCAATGTGACCATCTCTATTTCCATCCGTGCTGGGTTGACTGTGGGTGTCCTTCTGATTGCTGAGCAGGACGGAAAGAAACTCCGCTATCCGATTGAGGCAACGCCGCAAGAGATCAACGATGTTCTGTTCCCGTTCTTCTTCGATAGGGACGGCCATACAAAGTGTGATACCGGCTTGGATCGCTACAATCTGGGACTCTGGCAAGGGAGCTACATTAACTGGCGGCGACTTGTGCTGGATGAGCATGGGCTGGATGACCTTCTTTTCCAGCTTTCCCCCGCCTCCGCCGAAAGAGTGGTGCAACACATCAGGCACGCCGGGACGGCATGACCCCAATAAAGGCAAGCGCCCTGATTCGCCGGGGCTTTGCTTTTCAGCCACTGAGCAAAAAATTTTCTTTTATGGTTAGCAGGTGTAGGATTCTTCCTGTAAACGAAAATATAGGCGCAAAAAGTTTGAAAAAGCTTGCATTTACGCCACAAATATGATACAATAAGCTAAAAGTAAATATCATATGCGTTCCGTACTTGGGGCGCTTACAGCAGTCGAGTTAACATAATGGTGAACAAACGTGGCACCTTTATGTTTTCTCGGCTTTTTTTGCGTTCAAATTAGGAAATGAGGCCAGCCGGAGCTAGCGAACCAGCATTCAGACGGAAGGGGGTGATGTTGTGGAGCAGAAAACCTATGTGTGCAAACGGGCTAGAATGTGCAGTTACTTGGTAGAGCATGGTTTCATGCCATATAAGATTAAGCCGGACTGTGACAACCCACGATATAATGTATACTTGTTCACCGCAACGCCAGAGCTTTACAGAGCAGTGATGGCCTATGTATCGGACAAGCAGAAGCATACCGAAAGAAGAAGGGATTAAAATGAGATTCATTATACCCATGTTGAAAGATGGCGTAGAACACAAAATGCACTTTAGCCATATTCCGCATACAATATCAGATTGGATCAGCATGGAAGAAGTCAACACATGGAAATGTGGAGATGTGGTAATGATTTGCGCTGATACAGGGACAGGGAAAAGTCATTTTCTTCTGAATACGATGCGTGGGTATTTCAGAGAGAATGGTTTACGGGTTCTTTATCTGACCCCACGCACAAGAATAAACGAGCAATTTCGGCGTGACCTGGGGAATGACAGCACTGTAAAGGTCATGAGCTATCAGGCCATAGAAACGATTCAAAGTGATCCAGATAGGAGTCTTGGAAAATGGGACGTAATTGTTTGTGATGAAGCTCACTACTTCACAAATGATAGCACGTTTAACTATCAAACTGACATTTCTTTTGATTGGGTCATGGCACAGAAAAACGCTATCAAAATCTTCATGACGGCCACACACGATGAATTAAGTCAATACCTTACAAATCAAGGCATACGGTTTACACAGTATATTATTCCTGTAAAAGGTACGCTAATTGAAAGCCTCGAATTTTTTAATAGCAAAGATTACATTGTGGACATTGCGGAACGAGTCATAGCGTCTGGCAGTAAAGCAATTTTCTTTATTCAGAGCGCACAAACGGCGTATGATCTGTATCGTAAGTTTGAGGCTAACAGTTTGTTTCTGTGCAGTCGGTACAACAAGAGTTTTTCTAAATACATGGATGCTGGAGCGATCGAGCGGACGATTGAGGGGGAAAGATTTGATTGCAATTTGCTATTTGCTACAACTGCATTGGACGCCGGAGTGACGATTAAAGACCCCATGCTTGATGACATAATTATTGACATTTTTGACCCTGTAAGTATCAAACAGTGTATCGGCAGGAAGCGCCCTATTGAAAATGGCGATGCTGTACATCTCCATATTAGAGCATATAGCAATCAACAAATTGGCGGGATAAAGCGGAAGAAAATTGAGCAAGCGAAAGAGGCGCAAAGTTTTATTAAAAATGGAGCTACGGCCTACAGTGCTACGCACAACAGGGGAAATGATGGCAAAGGGATTGTGCATGATGTAGCAGCAGGAGAGAACGAGAGGGGGGAGGAAACATTCACTAAGAATCTAAATGAGCCCAAATACAATCACATCAAACAGAGCATCGAAGTGTGTAAGGCGATACTGGAGCACAAAGATGGCTATGCCGGGTATGTCGCTGACTTCCTTGGGATTGATGATTATACAATACTGGATGACAAACAGCGCAAGCAAACTCTAGGGGAATACCTCAACGATATTGTAGGGAAGCCGATGCTGACAAGGAAAGAAAAAAGGGCTTTTGCCGAATACCTGAATGTCCGCGGGGTAGATGGTAAATTACGCACAACATTTAGAACGCTGGAACCCTGGATAGTTGACAGTGGTTTACCATATCGGCTGCATGAGTATAGAACCAGCAGTAATGTTGATGGCAAGAAGAAAGATTATAGAGCTTGGAAGGTGGTGAGGTTATAACGGAAGGGCGGGCTCTACCGTCATTTTGGCAGATAACTTTCTATTAGAAGGGTTCCGGCGATTTTGACGGTATAAAACAATATGCCCGCAAAAGAATTTTTATTTCCCCTTTTGCTCCGTCCTCCTTGGTGCAGGATACGGAACTATGCGGTTAGACGCAACACAGCAAGACAGCAACATACAGAAACAATGAAAAAGAGGTTTACACAATGATCGTTGCTAAAAAAGTGTCCGAGGAGACACGGAATAATACAATCTGGGATGATGGAAAATATTATATCCTTGAGCACACTCCTACAGGGGAAAAAGTCTATTTTGACCGCACAGACAAGGCGCTAATGGCGGTACGGCGAAAAATCAAGCAGTGTGGATCAGTTGGCTTCAAAAAAGAGACAGGTCAATTTGCGTTTAATAACAAAAGGAACAATACCGCTTACCTGTCTCAAGTTCTGTATTCAGCGTATAGTGGCAAGCCACTGTCATGGGTACGTGATGGCCGTACACGCATTATGGATGGAAACCATCATAATTTGACCAGTGGAAATCTTGTACACACGCATGAGAATGCTACTAACAATCCAAACAGGTGCATATATCAAGTTGGAAAGTACATCTTTTTGTGCCATAAGAAAAGCGGCAGAACATATTTTTGCAGAAATGATCCTGAATTGTTCAAACTTCTCTGTAGCCATCGGCTTGTATGGTCTTTCTTGGAGAAGCGGAATAAGTTACAAGCAAATATTATCAGAAACGGGCAAGCAATAGATGATTTGAACCCATACTTTCACCAAATTGTGTACGCATTTGAGCATTACGGAGCACGGTATAACAATTTTATTGGGAAAATCCGAAAAATGCAGACCGACTTGGCGAAAAATGGACTGTCCATAGATCATCTGGACAATATACAAGAAAACGGCATGCCCTGGAACCTCTCTCTAATGACGACATCTCAAAACTCAACTAAAAATGATTTGCTTGGTCGGGTTCGGTATCCATTTTTTCTGTTTGCCGTCTACTTCGAGGGAAAATATCGGATTTACTGTGGAAGGGTATGGGAACCGATTACAGGCATTCTGGATTCTAGCTGTTGGATTTGTGAGACGCCGGGTGACCTGATTGACTTTGCGCAAAATTTCTTGTCGGGCGAATGGGAGGATGGTTTGTCTCCAGCGAAAAACCTTGAGGTAAACCCCGACGCGATATGCTTTCAGAACTATTTCGGGGACTTTGGAGCAAGTGGCATTAGGGAAGAACTGATGGAAAAGTCGGAAGAAGATTTTGCCATCTGGAAAGTCAATGCCAATTAACAGAAATAGATTCAGTAGCATTTTTCATGGGTGAAAGTAGCCTTAAAACAACCTTAAATGCGATTCGGGAGATGGTTCGGGGAATCTCCGACAATAAACGGGGGTTAGTGGCACTTTAACGCGCAGAAGTGCCGTGAAATATGGGTTCGGCTGCCATAGATGTCTAGCCTACGGAGGTGTGGGATGGGCAACACTTGCCCCACCTCCGCCAGACTGCACCTGACGCAGTTTTATCCCTACGACCAAAAGGACAAATAAAAAAGGAGGGGTTGCCTCCTTTTGTCATTTCTATTTCTGTTAATTCTCCTAGGAGAGCCGCCATTGGGTATATCTTTGTGCTTGTGGCCTCTATATGCGCCACGGAGGAGTAGGACGGCGGTTAGAAGCAGAATTAAGATCGCTTCCATAGGGTTTCATCTTTTTTTAATACGTTTTCTATACTGGCAAAGTATGGGGTATCTTGATCCCAAACGATATATTGAGCGTAGGTATCGTCATATGAGATTTTGATCACATTATCGCAAAGTTCGTATGACCCTGTGCGGATAGCTCCGTTATAATAATGAGAAAATGTTTTGTCAGGATGAAATTCTATATATTCTGTAGAGTTTTCCAAATTGTTGCCGTCAATGAGAATTGTAGAAGTAGATATATCCCCAGATTCCATTGAACCATTTATTTTGTTAAGTGGGAGCACAAAAAGATAATCTCCGGAGATCATGAGGTCAGCATACTCATCGGAATCAATAATTGATATACGGATACGATTTTCACTACATTCCCATTTGAAGTCTGTTTTTTCTCCAGACACTGGGATAAAAAATCCTGTGTGCTCTTTAGAAAATTGTATTTGAGTCCCGCCGTATCCCTGATAAGAGCCTCCGCTAAACTCTTCATCAGAAGAACAGACAGAGCACAAAACAATGACAAAAATAATCAAAAAGAGCCGTTGACATATCGAATAATATTTCTTAAAACCCATTTTAACACCCTATTATATTATAGCATATCATATGCCTCAGGTAAAGACTTTACAATACATGATAGGCAGTATGCCAGAAATGGGACGGGCGTGAAAATGTGAAAGCTCTTCGGTATGTCCAATCTTACCCATGCCCGCTCCTTAGCGGAGGAACTGAGGTGATATATTTTGATACAGCTAAAGAAACCAAAGTCAAGGGTAGACGAGCCAAAATTAAAAGGATATACTAATGTTGGTAATCCGGCCTGCCATTCGGGAAAGGAGGTTTCAACCGACATGGCAAGCCCACAAAAGACCGTCCGTGGCACTCTGGTTGATGATAGAGGGACTTGGACGGTTCGAGGCCGGGTATATGACCCTGCTACCGGAAAAACACGGCAGAGGGCAAAATCAACCGGCCTCAAAACAAAAAACCATACTAAGCGCCGTGCTGAAGAGGTCATGAAGGAGATTCTTGCTCAATGGGAAATTGAGGCGAACGCTGTCCCTGTGGTACATGAGCCACTATTCGGTGAGTTCGTCAAGAAGTGGATCGATAGGAAATCCTTCAACTTACGAGAAAACTCTGTAAAATCCTATTGGGATTTTGCAAATGTACACATTCTTCCATATCTCGGTCACATACCCATACGGAAAATGACGTTGCAAGATCTTCAGGACTACTATTCCACGAAATTAAAGGCTCTTTCGGTAAACACCTTACGCAAACATCATGTTGTAATTAGCGGTGCTTTGCTGGACGCAGTAAGAGAAAAAGTCATTCCAGTCAATTTTGCAGATTATGTAGAGTTCCCAAAAGCAAAAAAGTTTAAAGGGAAATCGTACTCAGAAGATCAAGTTGCTTCCCTCTTGGATGCGGTAGAGCAAGAGGGTGAACCTATTCGAGCTGGTGTGACACTGGCTGTTTGCTATGGCCTTCGCAGGAGCGAGTTATTGGGACTGCGCTGGGAAGATATCGACTTTGAGGCAAAGACACTTTGCGTCAGAAACACGGTGACAAAATACCGGGATTTGGTAATTGAAGCTGAGCAAACAAAAACCGAGCACAGCCAACGTACCATCGACTTGATAGAAAGCACTATTCCGTATCTGCTGGCATTAAAACAGACACAGGAGCAAAATGGACTTGTGCTGGGTAAGGTTTGTGTATGGCCGGATGGAAGGCCAGTCAGGCCGGACTATATCACCGCCCGTACAAGTCGCATTATGGCGAAATATGGGCTAGATCATATCCGGGTGCATGACCTGAGACACACTGCAGCAAGTATGTTGTCAAAAAGAGCATCACTCAAGCAGGTTTCGGAGTTCTTAGGGCATGGAAATATCTCTACAACCGGAGATATTTATACGCATTTGATGGACGATGAGCGAAAAGCGACCTCTGGCATCATGGATGACATTCTAAAAAGCTACGTATTCTGTTCTGAAAAGTGTTCTGAATGAAAAGTTCCTCACAAGTGAAGTGCACCGAAAAGTGAAAAAAATAACAAAAAAGACCCCAAATCTTTCGATTTAGAGTCTTTTTCGTGGTACGCCCGAAGGGACTCGAACCCCCAACATTCAGAACCGGAATCTGACGCTCTATCCAATTGAACTACGGACGCATATGGCAACTTATCCATTGCCCAACTATTATAGCAGTAATCAGATTGTTTGTAAAGTGAAAATTTCAATTTCTTTTTTCCGGCACATAGATACACGCCCCGGAGGACTGTTCCGCGGCGTGTATCTATGCGCAGACCCGATGCAGAATGGAGGTTTTTTCGGATCTTCCTGACTGGTCCATGACGCTGGGAGCCGTGGCTCCGACTCCTATAGTCATATATAAATTATAATACTTTTTTCAGATTCGTCAATAGTCATTTGTCTATTTTCTCTAATTCTATTTCCTTCTGATTTCGTTTTTTATTAAACTAATACAGTATATTTCTTCCTGTTTTGAGCCGTTCATCCCTTTTTTCCAAAGGCACTTGCAAATCCGCCTTTCTTTCGTTACAGTATGAGCTGTAAAGGAGTGATGAACATGACCTTTCTCTGCTACCCCAAATGTTCTACCTGCCGAAAAGCACAGGCCTGGCTGGACAGCCGCGGTATCTCCTACGAGCTGCGGGACATCAAGGAGCACAATCCCACCATTCAGGAACTGACCGAATGGCACCGGCGCAGCGCTCTGCCCCTCCGGCGCTTCTTCAATACCAGCGGCCTGCAATACCGGGCCCTGGGGCTGAAGGACCGTCTCCCTTCCATGGGCGAAGATGAGCAGCTTGCTCTTCTGTCCTCAGACGGTATGCTGGTTAAGCGTCCCATGCTCATCGCGGAGGATTTCGTGCTGGTAGGCTTCAAAGAGGCCGACTGGGCCGCAAAGCTGGAGCCCTGAGCTGTTACACCGCAAAAAACAGGCGCGGAGGGACACCCCTCCGCGCCTGTCCATTTAACGGATATTTGCTCAGTGCAGCGCCGCGTCGCAGTAGGCGCAGCAGTCCACGCCGCCGTTCTGCTTGACCAGCGGCGGCAGGTAGGGGTCGGTCTGAGTGATGCAGCGGGGGTTGGAGCACACCGGCGTGGTGCCGATCTCCACCGGCTCAGGCCGCATCCGGGGCTGGTTGGCCAGGTCGGCCAGCAGCGCCATGCGGGAGAACATGCCGTACCGGGCCTGCTCAAAATAGGCCGCCCGGGGATCATCGTCCACGTCCAGGGCGATCTCGTCCACACGGGGCAGGGGATGCATGACCAGCATGTTCTTGCGGGCCCGCTCCAGCTTGCGCTTGGTGAGCACATAGATGCCCTTGTTCCGCTCATACTCCAGGGGGTCCACAAAGCGCTCCCGCTGGATGCGGGTCATGTAGAGCACGTCCAGCTGGGGGATGACGTTCTCCAGGCCGGTAACTTCCACGCTCCACAGGTTCTTCTCCTTCATGAACGCCCGGATATACTCGGGGATGGCCAGCTCACGGGGAGAGATGAGGTAAAACTTCACATTGTCGAACTTGGCCAGCGCCTTGATGAGGGAGTGGACGGTGCGGCCGTTCTTCAGATCGCCGCACAGGCCGATGGAGATACCGTCCACGCCGCCCAGCAGGCGGGTGATGGTGGTCAGGTCAGTGGTGGTCTGGGTGGGGTGCATATGGCCGCCGTCGCCGGCGTTGATCACGGGCACGTCGGAGTACAGCGAGGCCGCCTTGGCCGCGCCCTCCCGGGGATTGCGCATGATGACCACGTCCGCATAGCCGGACACCATCTTGATGGTGTCCTTCAGGCACTCGCCCTTGGCTACCGAGGAGGATTTGGGATCGGCAAAGCCAAATACCGTGCCGCCCACCCGGAGCATGGCGGTCTGGAAGGAAAAATTCGTGCGCGTGGACGGTTCAAAGAACAGCGTGGAGGCTACGCGGCCCCTGCACGCATCCATAAAATCGGCGGGGTGGTCAATAATAGCACTGGTACTTTTATACAGCGCTTCCCACTCCGCCCGTGACAGATCTCCAAAATCGATCAGATGCCGCATGCCCATCTTCTCCATTCCTACTATATTTTTTTCGTATTATCTTACCACATTTTTTCCCGCTTCACAAGAATCCGCCGCTATTTTTCCGTCTCCTTTTTGCCAAAATGTCGCGTGTATGTTTTGCCCTCTCCCGGTCATGCTAGACAAAAAGCAGCGGGAGGCGGCCGTGATGCGTTGGTTCTGGTTTTTTATGGTATACAGCTTTTTGGGGTTTCTTCTGGAAGTCCTGTTTGCCCGGGTGACCCATCATCCCAAGCGGGACCGGAAGTGCTTCTATTTCCTGCCCCTGTGCCCGGTGTACGGCCTTGGCGCCCTGGCCATACTGGCCCTGCCCTCCGCCGTCAAGAGCCGTCCGCTCCTTCTCATCCTCTGCGCCGCCGGCGCCGCCACCGGGGCGGAGTATCTCGTGTCGCTCTTTTACGACCGGCTCTTCCATGTCTCCTTCTGGGACTACAGTCATCTTCCTTTTCATATCCGGGGCCGGGTCTGCCTTCTCTTTTCCCTGTTCTGGGGTCTTCTGGGCGCCGTGCTGGTCCACGCCGTCCATCCGGCCGTCTCCCGGGCCGTGGACTCTATCCCCTCCGGGGCGCTGATCCCCGCGCTCCTCTTTCTGGCCCTGGATACTGGCTTTACTTTTTACGTGCTCCGCCGGGAGGGCTCCACCGACGCCCTGCGCTGGTACCGGCGGCTGCCCCTCTTCCGGCCCCGGACCTCATGACCGGCGGCAAAAAGCAGGCGGGGCACAGCTTTTACCCATGCCCCGCCAAACGGGTTCCGACAGATCTATTTCTCCGTAGCGGGCTCCAGCAATTTCAGCGTTTTCTTCCCGCAGTCGATCTCATAGGTCAGTCCCAGGGGGAACACGCCGATGGGGTAGGCATGTCCCACATTGACGTTGCCGATGATGGGCAGATCCGGCCGCCCGGCCTCAAATCCCACGACCTGCCTGTAGACCTTCCTGTAACGCTCCTCCTTGTCCTGGAATGCGGGCTTCCCAACCACGATGCCGTTGACGGCGTTCAGGATGCCCTGGCCCTGAAGGCCTCTCAGAAGCCAGCAGAGCACGTCCTCCGGCATATCACATTCACTGGTCTCCATCAGCAGGAGCTTTCCTTCCCATTCCTCCGGGGCCGGCCAGAGCGCCGTCCCCATCAGCTCAAGGAACACATCCGCGCAGCCCCCCAGCAGCCGTCCGGTGGCCTTTCCCGTCCCCTGTATGATATCATACCCGGTGTTGGGGCGGCGGGGCGTGGGCTGGTCCATGTGTTCCTCGCTCCACCATATCTTGTCCCCGTCGTAGCTGCAAAAATCGCTGCACGGGATATCCATAGTCTCTGCCGGGTGGAACAGGGTCCGGTCGATGGCGGCTCTGGTGTACTCGTTTATCGCCACATATTCCGCCCAGTTGTTCATCACGGACAGCCCGTAATAGGATACCAGCCCGGCCTTATACATCATAAAGTGATTGGTGGTGGTATCGGAAAAGCCGGTAAAAATCTTCGGATGCTCCCGCAGGACCTCAAAGTCGATGTAGGGCAGCAGTCGAATGGTATCGTCCCCGCCGATGGCGCTGAACACAGCCCTGATCTCAGGGGCGCGGAAGGCGTCCATCAGGTCCTGCGCCCGCGCCTCCGGATGGCGGTACAGATAGTCGATCCCCTTCAGGGCGTTGGGCATGGGAACCACGTTCAAGCCATACTCCTTCTCAAGGCGCCCTTTGGCCAGGTAATACTTGTGCATGAACTCCGTCTCGCCCAGCATCCCGCGGGACAGGGAGACGATGGCGACCTGATCGCCCCGCCGCAGGCATTTTGGTTTTTGCATACCGGTCCCCCCTTTGGATTTTCTCCAGTATACCATGAAGCAACGTGAAATGGTATACTGCGTCATCCCTTGGCGATTCCGGCGCAAGCCGGGAGCCAATGGGGACATAAAGCAGGTATAATAGCCGCAAAGCGGGTATTATACCATGGGCGCCCGCACCCCGCAAGCGGCAGGAGCCGCCGCGGACGGCTTGCCATCCGCGGCGGCTCTCCTTTCTGCCCGCGGGCATCCCCGCCGTCAGGCCCTGAAGGATCTTACTCAGGCTCTTCTCAGCTCTTCCATGGCCTCGTCGATCTTCTTCTGAGGGAGATAGGCCACGGCAAAGGCCAGCATCTGTTCCAGCGTGACGGTTCTGGCCGCTCCCAGGAGCGGGTGCTTGAGGGCTGTGGGGAACCGCCTTTGGATCACAGCCCGGGAGCGGGGATTGTCCAGCAGCTCTCCCACCGTGATCTGATTCCGCCGCAGATCCATGGGAAACGCCTCCTTTCTCTCTGCCGCCGCAAAATAGGATTTGACGTTGTCTCAGGCGGCAGACTATAATATAGCTATGTTCCAAAGAACGGAGGCA
>JALEZN010000127.1 GCA_022772585.1 Clostridiales bacterium | reverse complement strand
CCTGGCCTTCCTCATTGACGCCTACGACGAAGAGGTGGTGGGCCAGGACAAGAAGGGCAACGACGACATCCGCACCGTCCTGCACTTGCACCCCGCTCTGGCCCCCTTCAAGTGCGCCGTGCTCCCCCTGTCCAAGAAGCTCTCCCCCAAGGCCCTGGAGATCCGCGACATGCTCGCCAAGGACTTTATGGTGGACTTCGACGAGGCCGGCTCCATCGGCAAGCGCTACCGCCGGCAGGATGAGGTGGGCACCCCTTACTGCATCACCGTAGACTTTGAGACCGTGGGCGACGAGGAGCATCCCGCCGACAACTGCGTCACCGTCCGTGACCGTGACACCATGGAGCAGGTCCGCATGCCCATCAGCGAGCTGAAAGCCTGGCTCACCGAGAAGATGGCGTTCTAAGGACCATTTCCTCCTGCTCCATGTTTCGCCGCTCCTGCGGCGTCCAAGCGTCCCGGCACAGACGGGACCTTGCCGCAGGCGGGATTCACTCCCGCCGAGGATGCCCTGTCCGGGGCCCCGGCAAAGCCCGGCTTTGCCGGGGGTGCAGGTCCCCATGCCTATCAGCGAGCTGAAGGCCTGGCTCACCGAAAAGATGGCGTTCTGATCCCCTTTTTCCCCTCTTTCCCCGCAAAACGCCCTCCGCGGGTACTGCCTGCGGAGGGCGTCCATTTTGCTATGCAAAATGGACCATGTACCGCCTGCGCATGAAGTTTTACACCTGCTACGGGAGGTTCTTTCATGAAGTTTCTCTCCCCTGTCCTCCCCGCCGCGCCGGAGCGGCGGGATGACTTTTCCGCCCTGGCCGCCGCTCTGGCCCAGGAGCAGGAGCCTCTCTCCGGCGCTCTGGTGGAGCGTGCCGTTCTCACCGGCCAGGACCTGTCCGGCCTGATCTTGGAGGGGGTATGCCTTCGGAACTGCCGCCTGACCGGGTGCGATCTGTCCGGCGCCCAGCTTACCGACGTGGTCTTTCAGGACTGCGACCTGTCCGGCTCCCGCTTTGCCGATGGAGTCTGGCAGCGCTGCGCTCTGGAGGACTGCAAGGCCCTGGGCGGCGATTTCCGCCAGTGCGGAGCGCAGCATGTGTCCTTCACCGCCTGCAAGCTCGCCTGCGCCAATTTCAGCGGCCAGCGGGTTCGGTATGCCCGGTGGAGCAAATGTGACCTTCAGGGCGCGTCCATGGCCTCCTGCCAGTGGAAGCAGGTGGAACTGCTGGACTGCTCCCTGTCGGGCGTCAGCTTTTTTCAGACCCCCCTCTCCGGCCTGGATCTGACCTCCTGCCGCCTGGAGGGGCTCATCCTCTCCCAGGACGGGGGCGAGCTGCGGGGCGCCGTGGTGGACCGCTGGCAGGCCGCTGAGCTGGCCAAACGCATGGGGCTGGTCATTAAGGAGTAAACAGAAAAGCGTCCTCCGAAACGGAGGACGCTTTTTTTGTTTTTCCGCCCACAGGGTTTTCCTTATTACTCCTCGTCCAGCTTGAGCACCGCCATGAACGCCTCCGTGGGCAGCTGCACCGAACCCAGGGAGCGCATTTTCTTCTTGCCGCCCCAAAAAAGGCTCCGCCTCTTTTGGGGTCCCATCCTCTTTCATGCTCGGGACGAATGAATCGTCCCTGCGCCAGGATTTTGCCTCCGGCAAAATACCTGAACGGCGCTGATTGCGCCGCCCCCCGCTTTGCGGGGGAGGAAGGCCGCGAAGAAAATGCCCCTTACTCCTCGTCCAGCTTGAGCACTGCCATGAACGCCTCCGTGGGCAGCTGCACCGAACCCAGGGAGCGCATTTTCTTCTTGCCTTCCTTCTGCTTTTCCAGCAGCTTTTTCTTACGGGTGATATCGCCGCCGTAGCACTTGGCCAGCACGTCCTTGCGCATGGCACGGACGGTCTCCCGGGCGATGACCTTGCCGCCGATGGCGGCCTGCACCGGCACCTCAAAGAGCTGGCGGGGGATGTTGTCCTTGAGCTTTTCGCAGATACGCCGGGCCCGCTTATAGGCCTTGTCCTTATGGGCGATAAAGGAGAGGGCGTCCACCTGTTCGCCGTTGAGGAGCAGATCCACCTTCACCAGCTCGCTGGTACGGTAGCCCTCCACCTCGTAGTCCAGGGAGGCGTAGCCCTTGGTGTTGGCCTTCAGGGCGTCGAAAAAGTCGTAGATGATCTCGTTGAGGGGCATGGAGTAATGGATCTCCACCAGATTGGTGTCCAGATACTGCATGTCCTTGAACTCGCCCCGGCGGTCCTGGCACATGGGCATGATGTTGCCCACATAGTCGGGCGGCGCGATGATGGAGACCTTGGCATAGGGCTCCTTGGCCTCCTGGATAACGGCGGGGTCCGGGTAATTGTGGGGGTTGTCCACGTGGACCAGGGTGCCGTCGGTCTTGGTGATCTCATAGATGACCGAGGGCAGGGTGGTCACCAGGTCCAGGTCAAATTCCCGCTCCAGCCGCTCCTGGATGATCTCCATGTGGAGCATGCCCAAAAAGCCGCAGCGGAAGCCGAAGCCCAGAGCCACCGAGGATTCCGGCTCAAAGGACAGCGACGCGTCGTTGAGCTGGAGCTTTTCCAGCGCGTCCCGCAGGTCGGGGTACTTGGAGCCGTCCTCGGTGTACACGCCGCAGTAGACCATGGCCTGGGCCGGGCGGTAGCCGGGCAGGGGCTCCGCGGCCGGCACGTCGGCGCCGGTGATGGTGTCGCCCACCCGGGTGTCCTTCACATTTTTGATGGAGGCGGTGAAATAGCCCACCTCGCCGGCCGAGAGCTCCTTGCAGGGCTCCAGCCCCAGGGGGCGCAGATAGCCGCACTCCAGCACCTGGTACACCGCCCCGGAGGCCATCATTTTCACATTCATACCAGTGCGGATGGTACCCTCCATTACCCGGAAGTAGACGATGACTCCCCGGTAGGCGTCGTACTGGCTGTCAAAGATCAGAGCCTTCAGGGGGGCCCTGGGGTCTCCGGCGGGAGCTGGCACGTTCTGCACGATGTCCTCCAGCACGGCGTCGATGTTCAGTCCCACCTTGGCCGAGATCTCAGGCGCGTCCATGGCGGGCAGGCCGATGACGTCCTCGATCTCGTGCTTGACCTTCTGGGGATCGGCGGCGGGCAGGTCAATCTTGTTGACCACCGGCAGTATCTCCAGATCGTGCTCCATGGCCAGATAGGTGTTGGCCAGAGTCTGGGCCTCGATGCCCTGGGCGGCGTCCACCACCAGCACCGCGCCCTCACAGGCCGCCAGGGAACGGGACACCTCATAATTGAAGTCCACATGGCCGGGAGTATCGATAAGGTTGAGTTCATACTCCTCCCCGTCCCGGGCCCTGTAATTGAGCTTGACCGCCCGGGCCTTGATGGTGATGCCCCGCTCTTTCTCCAGGTCCATATTGTCCAGGAGTTGGCTCTCCATCTCCCGGGCAGTCACGGCGTTGCATTTCTCGATCAGGCGGTCGGACAGCGTGGATTTTCCATGGTCAATATGGGCTATGATCGAAAAGTTACGAATTTTCGACTGGTCACTCAACTGTGTCACCTCTAATGTAAAATATCCGGACCGGGTCCTGCGCAGACGCCTATTTCAGGCTCTTCCGGTGCTCCTGCACGGCGGTGATGCGCCCGCCGGTATTGTGGATGATCTGAAGCAGGGACTGGTACGCGCCGGGATAGTTCTCCATCAGTGCATCGTGATTCATGGCGGGGAAGCTGCCTTTTTCCTTCCGGTGGGCTTCCAAAGCCTCCACATAGGCGGCCTGGGAACAGATCATGTCGGCCTGGGCCACTCCGGAAACAAATGTGCCGGAGGGAACGGCGAAGAAATCCTCGTTCTGGGTGCCGTCCGCCCGGTACAGGTAACGGAACAGGGTGTAGATGGCGGTGGAAAGGAATTCCGCCGCGCCCTTGATGGCCCCCTTACAGCCGGTCTTGCCCAGCAGGTCGAACAGAACGCTGATGGAATTGACCAGCAGCTTCTTGTTCAGGGTAGCCACGATGCTGCCGTGGAGGATGTTGTCCTTCTCAGTGGAGTAGTCATAGAGCTCCTCCGGCGAGACGATGGTGGAGCCGTCCTTGGTCAGGGTACGGCCCAGCAGAAAGTCGGCCGACACGTTATAGTAGTCGCAGGCCCGGGTGACAAAGGCAAGGCCGGGCTCCCGCACGCCGTTCTCATAGTGGGAGAGCAGAGCCTGGCTGATCCCCAGGTCCTTGGCGGCGGCGCGCTGGGAGATTCCCTTTTCCTGCCGCAGCAGGGAGAGACAGCGGGAGAAATCGGAATGCATATCGCGGTACACCTCACGTAATCCATATTCAAACGCCTGGCGCGCAATGGCCGGCGCGGTTCAGGCGCAAAACAGTGTGTATAGTATAGCCCAATGAATACGAAAAGTAAAGCATAAATTTCCCCGTTTTTTTCTTTTTGGGATTGTAGTCTGCTCTTACGGAGGTGTATAATATTTTTACCTGTTTCATTATCATATTATGGAGGCATGATGGCAATGTTTGATAATCTGATTGAAAAACTCAAGGCCGCTCCCAAGCGGATCGTCTTTACCGAGGGCACCGACCCCCGCATCCTGGAGGCCAGCGCCCGCCTGCTCTCCGGCGGCAAGTGGCTGACTCCCATCCTGGTGGGCAATCCCGATGAGGTCAGGGCCGCGGCCGGGAAGGGCGGCTTCGACATCGGCGGCGCCGAGATCATTGATCCCGCCAACTATCCCCGCATGGAGGAAATGGTGCAGAAGATGGTGGCGCTGCGCAAGGGCAAGATGACCGAGGAGCAGGTCCGCGACCTGCTGAAGAAGGGCAACTACTTCGGCACCATGCTGGTGAAGATGGGCGAGGCCGACGCTCTGCTGGGCGGCGCCACCTACTCCACCGCCGATACCGTCCGTCCCGCCCTGCAGCTCATCAAGACCAAGCCCGGCGCCCACCTGGTCTCCTCCTGCTTCATCCTCAAGCGCGACTTCGGCGACGAGAACCTGCGCACCATCTGCATGGGCGACTGCGCCATCAACCTGGACTATCAGGACACCGCGGACAAGGACGGCAACGTGACCTTCACCGCCGCGCAGAAGCTGGCTGAGGTGGCCGTGGAGTCCGCCAAGACCGCCAAGACCTTCGGCATCGACCCCAAGGTCGCGCTTCTGAGCTTCTCCACCAAGGGTTCCGGCAAGGGCGGCACCGTGGCCCTCAGCGCCGAAGCCACCAAGGTCGCCAAGGAGCTGGCGCCCGATCTGGCCATCGACGGCGAGATGCAGTTCGACGCCGCCGTCTCTCCCACCGTGGGCCAGCTGAAGTTCCCCGGCTCCCCCGTGGCCGGCTATGCCAACACCTTCATCTTCCCCCTGATCGAGGCGGGCAACATCGGCTACAAGATCGCCCAGCGCCTGGGCGGCTATGACGCCTACGGCCCCATCCTGCAGGGCCTGAACGCCCCCATCAATGACCTCTCCCGCGGCTGCAACGCCAACGAGGTCTACTCCATGGCCATCATCACCGCCGCTCTGGCCGACTGACCGTACATCGTCCCTGATCCGGGAGCACCCCCGTGCCGGGGGTGCTCCCTTTTTGGTTCGAACATCAGTTTTGCACATTTTCCCCCGAGTTTTCCACACGGTACGGTGGATAACTTTTTTATTTTGTGGATATTCTCTTCTTTATTTTTGCTTCTTTTGCCAGATCATGTTTTTTTCTGTTGGGATATGTTCCGTTTTTTCGGAAATCATCCCGTCTTTCCGTCATCTCTTCCATATGCATCAAACAAGTTCAAAAGGAGCGACTGCTTCTTATCAGGAGGCACCATATGAAGCAAACCCCTCTCTGCGACGCTCTGCGTTCCTTTGCGTCCTCCGCTCCCCTGCGGATGCACATGCCCGGCCATAAAGGCCGGCCCATGCCCCTGCCCGAGCTGAACGCCGCCGCCGCTCTGGACTTCACCGAGCTCCCTCCCACCGGAAACCTTTTTGAGGCCGGGGGCCCCATTCAGGAGGCAGAGGAGCTGTGGGCCTGCGCCTTTGGCAGCAAAAGCTGCCTCTTTCTCACCGGCGGCTCCACCCAGGGGGTTCTGTCGGCCTTTACCCTCTGCTGCCGCCCCGGGGACCGTGTGCTGCTGGACCGGGGGTGCCACCGCTCCTCCTTCAATGCTCTGGCCCTGCTGGACCTCCACCCCCGCTATCTGGACCGGCCCTGGCTGGAGGAGCCCGGCGTCACCGGACCTGTCTCCCCGGAGCAGGTGGACCGGGCCCTGACAGAGTGGCCGGAGATCAAAACGGTCTGTATCACATCTCCAACTTATTACGGAGTGTTATCAGATATTCCCGCCATTGCCCGGGCCGCGCACGCCCATGGCGCCCGGCTCATCGTGGACGGCGCCCACGGCGCCCACCTCCCTTTCCTGGGAAATTTCGATCTGGCTACCGCCGATGTGACCGTGGTCTCGGCCCACAAGACCCTCCCCGCCCCGGGACAGTCCGCCCTGCTCTTCTCCTCCGTCTTTTCCCCGGAGGAACTGCGCCGGGCCGGATCCATCTATGGGAGCTCCTCCCCCTCCTATCCCATGATGGCCGCGCTGGACGCCGCCCGGGCCTGGATGGAGGAGGAAGGACGGGAGGGCCTCTGCGCCGCCGCGGCGCAGGTGGGGCGGCTGAGGGAGCGCTTTCCCTCTCTCACCGTGTGCCACGCCCCCCTGGACCCTGCCCGGCTGGTCTTTTCCTGCCCGGACGGACATCGGGCCGAGGCCGCCCTTGAGTCCATGGGAATCTATCCCGAAATGGCGGACAGCCGCCATGTGGTCTTTATCTGCACCTCCGCCGACACACCGGAGGACTTTGTCCGCCTGGAGGAGGCCTGGTCCGCCGTCCTGAAATGTCAGCCTCATGGCGTCTCCTTCCCTCCCCTTCCGCCTGCCCCGGCGCCCGTACCGGTCCTTTCTCCCCGTCAGGCCCGCTTCTCCCCTGCCGGGACGCTCCCCCTCCGCGCCGCCGAAGGCCGGATCTCCGCCTGCCAGGTGGCTCCCTATCCCCCCGGCATTCCCGTTATCGCTCCGGGAGAGCTTATAACGAAAAAAACTATCGCATATTTATCTCAAATAGGTTATAATATGGAGAAAGACACGGAAGTTGTCTGCCTCTGAGTGGTGTGTGCCGGAGGCGCTGTCTTTTTTCATTCCGAGGAGGGATTACTTATGAAACTGATCCTTGCAATCATCAACCACGATGACGCCAACGCCGTGACCCAGTCGCTCACCAAGCACGGCTTCTCCTCCACCAAGCTGGCCACCACCGGCGGATTCCTGATGGCCGGAAACGTCACCATCCTGGTGGGTGTGGATGAGGAGAAGGTCCAGTCGGTCATCGACATCATCAAGGAGCAGTCCCATAGCCGCAAGCAGATGATCCCCACCACCTCCGAGATGAGCTACGGCTACTATCCCAGCATGCCTGTGGAGGTGGTAGTGGGCGGCGCCACCATCTTTGTGGTGGACATCGAGCGGTTCGAGCGCGTGTAGGGATGGACCTCCATCTCCTGGCGGGCAACGCCCCGCTCAAACGGCAGCTGGACCTGCAGACCGCCCGCCGGGGCCTCTCCCACGCTTACATCATCAGCGGTCCGCCGGGCTCGGGCAAGCGGACCCTGGCCGCTCTTCTCTCCGCCGCCCTTGTCTGCTCCGGGGCGGGAGACGGCCTGCCCTGTATGAAATGCTCCGGCTGCCGGAAGGCCGCCGGAGGCATCCACCCGGACATCATCCGGATCGGGGACGACGGCAAGGACATCACGGTGGCCCAGGTGCGCTCCATCCGCTCCGACGCCTATATCCGCCCCAATGAGGCCCGGCGCAAGGTCTATATCCTGGAAAACGCCCAGACCATGAACCAGAGCGCCCAGAACGCCATGCTCAAGCTGCTGGAGGAGGGACCGCCCTACGCCGCTTTTCTGCTGCTCACGGAAAACGCCGCGGCCCTGCTCTCCACCGTGCGCTCCCGGTGCGAGCTTCTCGCCCTCTCCCCTGTCAGCCTCTCCGAGGCTGAGGCGTGGCTGAGGGAGCGCTACCCGGACAAGCCCGACCTCTCCGGCGCCGCCCGGCGGTGCGAGGGGCTGCTGGGCCGGGCCGTGGCCGAGCTGGAGGGGCAGGAGCCAACGGGCACTCTGCTGCGGGACACCGCCCTGGACCTCACAGGCCGGCTGGCCTCCGGGGACGAGCTGGCCCTGTCCGAGCTGTGCATCACCCTGGAAAAATGGGACCGGGACAAGCTCTCCGCCCTGATGAACGAGACCATCCTGCTGCTGCGGGACGCGCTGGTCCAGGGCGCCGGCGCCGGTCACGAATCCGACCCCCAGCGGCTGGAGGGGGCCAGGCAGCTGGCCGCCGCCTTCTCTCCCAGAGCCATGCTGGAGGCCATCTCCGCACTGGAAGAACTGCGCACCGCCTGCGGCTTCAACGTGGGCGCAGGCCATCTGGCCGGCTGGCTGTGCGCCCGGCTGGCCTCCATCAAGAATCAGTGATAAAGAGGAAGCATATATGACCGAGATCATCGGCGTCCGCTTTAAAAGCGGAGGTAAACAGTATTATTTCGACCCCAACGGCATCACGGTAACCCCCGGACAGGGCGTCATCATCGAGACCTCCCGCGGCATCGAGTACGGCGAGTGTGTCCAGGGCAACACCATGGTGGAGGACGAATCCGTGGTGCAGCCCCTGCGCCCCCTGGTCCGCATCGCCACCGACAAGGACCTGGAGACCGTCCGCCGCAATAAGGAAAAGGAAGAGCGGGCCTTCCACATCTGTCAGGAAAAGATCCTGGAGCACGGCCTGGACATGAAGCTGGTGGATGTGGAGTACAATTTTGACGGGAACAAGATCCTGTTCTTCTTCACCTCGGAGGGACGGGTGGATTTCCGCGCCCTGGTCAAGGACCTGGCCGGCATTTTCCATACCCGCATTGAGCTGCGCCAGATCGGCGTCCGGGATGAGGCCAAGATGCTGGGCGGCCTGGGCATCTGCGGGCGGCCCTTCTGCTGCTGCGGCTTTCTGGACGAGTTCCAGCCCGTGTCCATCAAGATGGCCAAGACCCAGAACCTGTCCCTCAATCCCACCAAGATCTCGGGTACCTGCGGCCGCCTGATGTGCTGCCTGAAGTACGAGCAGGACGCCTATGAGGACGCGGTGAAGCGGATGCCCAAGAACGATTCCTTTGTGGAGACCCCCGACGGCGTCGGCAATATCACCTCGGTGAACCTGCTGCGGGAGACCGTAAAGGTCAAGCTGGACGACCAGCCGGAAAATCCCAGGAACTATCACCATACCGAGCTGCGGGTCATCCGAAACGGCAAGGGAAAGCGGCCCGAGGGCTATGTGGCTCCCCCCGCCGAGGAACTGGCCAGTCTCCGCCGGGTGACGGCTCCTGCCGAGACCGAGGAGGACCGGCTCTCCGCCGCCCTGGCCAGTCTGGCCGGTCTGGACGCCGCTGCGCCCGCCGCACCCGAACAGGCCCCGGAGGGAGAACGCCGCCGCCGTCGCCGCAGCCGTGGGAAAAAGCCCCAGGCCAGCGAGGCTCCCGCCCAGGAGGCCAAATCCCGGCCCCGGCAGGAGAAGCAGGAGGACTTACCCCGCCAGGAACGCCCCGCCCGGCCCCCCAGACAGCCAAAGCCCCAGGAGAGCGCCCCCCATGCCGCCCCGTCCCAGAACGCCGGGGGTGAGGGCGGCGAGCCCGCCGCCGAGAAAAAGCCCCGCCGCCGTTACCGCCGCTACCGCGGCAAGCCCAAGGGCGAGGGCGGCGGACAGGCTCCTAAGTCCGAATGAACGAGCTCCCGGTCCACTGTAATGGGCCGGGAGTTTTTTTGTGTCCGGATCTGTACTTTTTTCGATCAGAGATTTTTGCCCGCCCACGGGCGGGGACGGGGGATGCGCTCGCCGCGCGGGCGTCCTGCGCGGACGGCGCCAGGCCCTTTCCCGAAAGGGCCTGGACCAAAGGGCAAATGGGGCGCTGCCCCCTTTGAACCCCAATACGGGGGAGTTCTTGTCCGGTTTTTCCCAAAGGTAGGAACCTTCCGCGCTGCCTGTGCAGTACCTCCCGGACCGCTAAGCTTATTGTAAGCACAAGCCACAGAAGGGCTCGTCTGTAGGATGCTTCTGACCAAGTTTCTTTCAAGGCCATCAGTGGTCCTCAATGCCGGTGGCCTGCCGTGCCCTCAGAAGGCACCTTGCCAACGTTGCTGAGGGCTATCTAAGTCTTGATAGCACCAGGGGAGCGGGCTCTACGTGTAGGGAGGGAGTCCAGAGGGAGGGCTTGGGCCTCCCTCTGGGCCTTTCTTTCCCCCTTTTCTTTCGCGAAAGAAAAGGGGCCCCCGCCGGGCAGGCGGCCTGTCCGCGCAGGACGCCCGCGCGGCGAGCGCATCCCTATAGTACGAACCAAAAGGGCCCGTCCACGGCAATTTGCCGTGGACAGGCCCTTTGATCGTTTCTAGCGAAATTTTCTGCTCTCCGCCACCGCCAGCTCGTCGCAGCGGTTGTTGTTGGGGTTATCTGCGTGGCCCTTGACCCAGTGGAGGTGGACCGTGTGGTAGTCGCACAGGTCCAGCAGGACCTCCCACAGGTCGGGATTCAGGGCCGGCTTCTTGTCGGCCTTGACCCAGCCCCGGGCCTTCCAGCCCCGGGCCCATCCCTTTTCCAGCGCGTCGATGACGTACTTGGAGTCGGACCAGAGCTCCACGATACAGGGCTCCTTCAGGGCCCGCAGGGCTGAGATGACGCCGGTGAGCTCCATGCGGTTATTGGTGGTGTGGGCCTCGCCGCCGCTCATCTCTTTGCGGTAGGCGCCGTATTGCAGGATGGCCCCCCAGCCGCCGGGGCCGGGATTGCCCGAGCAGGCCCCGTCGGTGTAGATCGTGACTGTTTTCATATCTGCGCTTATTCCTGAACCGGCCCGGTCTCGCTTCCGGTCTCTCCGGACTGCTCACCCTCTGCGGGCCTCTCCTCCGCCTCGCCGTCCTCCTCATGCTCGGTGCGGGCGATGGAGATGACCTTCACGCCGTCAGCCAGGTTCATGACCCGGACACCCTGGGCGGTGCGGGAGTAAACATTGATGCCGGCGGCATGGGTGCGGATGATGGTTCCGTCGTCCGAAATGATGAGGATATCGTCGTCCTCGCTGACCACCTTCACCCCGGCGATGGGGCCGGTCTTGTCGGTGACCTGGTAGCCCTTCAGGCCGTAGCCGCCCCGGTTCTGGGGGCCGTCCGCCCGGAAGTACTCGTCCATGGGGGTGCGCTTGCCGTAGCCGTTCTCGGTGACCATGAGCACCTGGTGGTCGTACTTGGCCCGGGCGGCACCCACCACGAAGTCGCCGTCCCGCAGGCGGATGCCCCGCACACCGTAAGCGTCCCGGCCCATACAGCGGATGTCGCTCTCCCGGAAGGCGATGGTCATGCCGTCGTGGGTGGCGATGAGGATGGCCTGATCGCCGTCGGTCTCCCGCACGGAGATGAGCTCGTCGTCCTCCTCCAGGGTGATGCAGCGGATGCCCGCCTTGCGGGCGGTGTTGATGGAGGAGAGCTGTATGCGCTTGACGGTGCCGCCCCGGGTGACCATCACCAGATAGCGGTCCTCCGGGAACTCCCGCAGGTGGATCATGGCGGTGACCTTCTCTCCACTCTCCACCGGCAGGACGTTGACGATGTTGGTGCCCTTGGCGGTACGGCCGGCCTCGGGGATCTGATAGCCCTTCTTCCGGTGGACCCGGCCCTTGTTGGTAAAGAAGAGGATATAGTCATGGGTGGAGGCGGTGAACACGGTCTCCACATAGTCCTCCTCCTTCAGGGTCTGGGCGGAGATGCCCTTGCCGCCCCGGCGCTGGGCCCGGTAGGTGGAGGCGGGCAGGCGCTTGATATACCCGGCGGAGGTGAGGGTAAAGACGCACTCCTCCTCCTCGATCAGGTCCTCGATGTCAATATCGTCCTCCACAAAGCCAATCTCGGTCTTGCGGTCGTCGCCGTACTTGTTGCGGATCTCGGTGAGCTCGTCTTTGAGCACGCCCCGGAGCATGGTCTCGTCGGAGAGGAGCTGGTCGTAGTATGCGATCTTCTTCATCAGCTCTTCATACTCGTTCTCCAGCTTCTCCTTCTCCAGGCCCTGCAGGCGCTTGAGCTGCATGTCCAGGATGGCCTGGGCCTGGACGTCGTCCAGCCCGAAGCGGTTCATCAGGTTCTCCTTGGCATTGTCGTAGCTTTCCCGGATGATCCGGATGACCTCGTCGATGTTGTCCTGGGCAATGAGCAGGCCCTTGAGCAGATGGGCCCGCTCCTGGGCCTTCCGGCGGTCGAAGATGGTGCGCCGGGTGATGATCTCCTCCTGGAAGGCGATGTACTCGTCCAGGATCTGCCGCAGGGAGAGGATCTTGGGCTTCTTCTGGTTGTTGACCAGGGCCAGCATGATGACGCCGAAGGTGGTCTGCATCTGGGTCTGGGCAAAGAGCCGGTTGAGCACCACCTGGGGGTTGGCGTCCTTCTTGAGCTCGATGACGATACGCATGCCCTTCTTGCCGTCGGACTCGTCCCGCAGGCCGGAGATGCCATCCAGCCGCTTGTCATGGACCTGGTCGGCAATGTTCTCGATGAGGCGGGCCTTGTTCACCTGATAGGGCAGCTCGGTGACAATGATGCGGGTGCGGTTGTTGCCGAACTCCTCCATCTCGGTGCGGGCCCGAACCCGGATATGGCCCTTGCCGGTGGCATAGGCCGCCCGGATGCCGCTGCGGCCCATGATGATGCCCCGGGTGGGGAAGTCGGGGCCCTTCACGTGCTCCATCAGGTCGTCCAGGGTGGCCTCCGGGTTGTCCAGCACGCAGATGGTGGCATCGATAACCTCCCGCAGGTTGTGGGGCGGGATGTTGGTGGTCATGCCCACGGCGATGCCGCTGGAGCCGTTGACCAGCAGGTTGGGGAACCGGGAGGGGACCACCCGGGGTTCCTTCAGGGACTCGTCGAAGTTGGGGTCCCAGTCCACGGTGTCCTTCTCAATGTCCCGCAGCATCTCGTTGGTGATCCTAGCCATGCGGGCCTCGGTGTAACGGTAGGCGGCCGGGGGATCGCCGTCCACCGAGCCGAAGTTGCCGTGTCCGTCCACCAGGGGGTAGCGCATGGAGAAATCCTGGGCCAGGCGGACCAGGGCGTCGTACACCGACGCGTCGCCGTGGGGGTGGTATTTGCCCAGCACGTCGCCCACGCAGGTGGCCGACTTCTTGAAGGGCTTGTCGCTGGTCAGGCCGCTCTCGTACATGGAGTAGAGGATGCGGCGGTGCACCGGCTTCAGGCCGTCCCGCACGTCGGGCAGGGCCCGGCCCACGATGACCGACATGGCGTACTCGATGTACGCGTCCTGCATCTCGTGCTCCAGATTGATCTCCACGATCTTCTGGCCGGGAAAGGTGATATCTTTGGTTTGGTATTCGTTGTTCTTTGCCAAAAAAGCTCAACTCCGTTCAGGGGGACGGGAACGGCGTCATACCGCCCCGGGCGTCTCCCCTCTGTTTTTTGCAGTCTGCCGCCCGGCGGATCAATAATCGAGATTGATGGCCTTTTCGGCGTTCTGCTCGATATACTCCCGGCGGGGCTCCACTTTTTCGCCCATCAGGAGGGTAAATATCTCGTCGGCCTTGACGGCGTCGGCCATGGTGATCCGCTTGAGGGTACGGGTCTCGGGGTTCATGGTGGTCTCCCACAGCTCCTCGGGGTTCATCTCGCCCAGGCCCTTGAAGCGGCTGATGTCCACCTTGGCGTTGGGGTTATCCCCCCGCATCTCGGCGGAAATGGCGTCCCGCTCCCCGTCGGAGAAGGCCACGCGGGTGACCTTGCCCCGGGTCAGCTTGTAGAGGGGAGGCACCGCGGCGTACACATAGCCCTTGTCGATGAGGGGCCGCATGAAGCGGAAGAAGAAGGTGAGCAGCAGCGTGCGGATATGGGCGCCGTCCACGTCGGCATCGGCCATGATGATGACCTTGTGGTAGCGGAGCTTCTCAGCGTCAAAATCCTCCCCCAGGCCGGCGCCCAGGGCGGTGATGACGGGGGTGAGCTTGTCGTTGCCGTAGACCTTGTCGGCCCGGGCCTTCTCCACGTTGAGCATCTTGCCCCACAGGGGAAGGATGGCCTGGTAGCGGGAATCCCGGCCCTGCTTGGCGCTGCCGCCGGCGGAATCGCCCTCCACGATGTAGATCTCGGTGAGGGATGCGTCCCGCTCATAGCAGTCGGCCAGCTTTCCGGGCAGGGTGGCGCCGTCCAGGGCGTTCTTGCGGCGGATGTTCTCCCTGGCCCGGCGGGCTGCCTCACGGGCCCGGTTGGCGGTCATGGCCTTCTCCAGAATGGTCTTGCCCACGCCGGGGTTCTCCTCCAGATACTCGGCAAACTTGTCGGAGACCACGGAATCCACCAGGGTCCGGATCTCGCTGTTGCCCAGCTTGGCCTTGGTCTGGCCCTCGAACTGGGCGTTGGTCAGCTTTACCGAGATGACGCAGGAGATACCCTCCCGGCAGTCCTCGCCGGACACTTTATCGTCGTTTTTCAAAATGCCCTTCTGCAGGCCGTAGTTGTTGAGCACACGGGTGAGGGCGGTCTTGAAGCCGGTCTCGTGCATGCCGCCCTCGGGGGTGTGGACGTTGTTGGCAAAGGAGACGATGTTCTCGTTATAGCCGTCGTTATACTGGAAGGCGATCTCGGCCATGGCGTCGTCCTTCGTTCCGGCCATGTAGATCACGTCGTCGTGAACCAGGGTCTTGTTCCGGTTGATATAGGACACGAACTCCCGGATTCCCCCGGCATAGTGCATCTCGTCGGACTGCTCCCGGCCGGGGCGCTCATCGGCGGTGCGGATGCGCACGCCGGCGTTGAGGAAAGCCTCCTCCCGCATACGGGTGTGGAGGATATCGTAGTCATACACCGTATCCTCAAACATCTCCGGGTCGGGCTTGAAGGTGACGGTGGTACCGGTATGATCGGTATCCCCCACCACGGTCATCTCCTGGGTCACATGGCCCCGGGAGAACTTCATCTCGTAGATCTTCCCGTTCTTATGGACCTGGACCTCCAGCCACTCGGAGAGGGCGTTGACCACGCTGGCGCCCACGCCGTGCAGGCCTCCGGATACCTTGTAGCCGCCGCCGCCGAATTTGCCGCCGGCGTGGAGAATGGTATAGACCACCTCAAGGGCGGGCTTTCCGGTCTGGGGCTGGATGTCCACGGGGATGCCGCGTCCGTTGTCGGTGACCCGGATCACATCCCTTTCCAGAATGGTAACGGTGATCTGGTCACAGTAGCCGGCCAGCGCCTCGTCAATGGCGTTGTCCACGATCTCATACACCAGATGGTGGAGACCGGAGGACGAGGTGGAGCCGATATACATGCCGGGGCGCTTGCGTACCGCCTCCAGCCCCTCCAGGACCTGGATCTCAGAGCCGGTATATTCATGCTCCACCTGGGTCGGGTTCTTTTCCAGTTCTTCAGACATAGTGTAAATAACCTCCGATAGTTTCCACTCCGCGGGGCTCTCCCTGCGGACGCTGTTGACTGTTTATGCCGTGCCGGCCCTTCGCCGGGCGGCGCGCCGCTTCCCGTTACATATCGTCGTCGTCCAGGAAGCCGCCGCCGTCGTGATCCATATCCTCGTCGCCCAGCAGCTCGGTGGCCCGCATGCGGCGCTTCTCCTTGGCGGCCTCCACCTGGCGGTAAATGAGCTCCTTCACCGCCTTGGGGTCCTTCACATTCTCCAGCTGCAGGACGGGTGTGGTCTTGTCCGAGGAGTGGATGCACACGGTGCCCACGCCGAAGATCCGCTGGCCCAGGCTCCTCCGCAGGTCCAGATCCCGCACCCGGTAGAGCAGGACCTCCTCCTCCTTCAGGTTCAGAAGTCCCTTTTCCCGAAAGATCCGGTTCTCACTGACGCTGTATTTCGTAAAGGTGATGGGCATGCCCAGAAAACGCTTGCGGTCCTTCCACAGGTATTGGATGGATTCCATAAAGCTCCTCCCCTCGTCGCATGGACGCTGTTTTATTCAAAGCTGTTGCTCTCGGCCCGGCGCAGCAGGGTAGCCGGCGAGAGCTGCGAAATATACACCCGGTCCGCTCCGTCCCGTCCCCTGCACAGCACAAAGGACTTGGGAAGGTCGTCGGACACGTTGACCACTCTTCCCTCCCGCTCCGCCTGATTGAGAAAGTTCCGCGTCAGGCGGGAGGAGGTGGTATTGTCCATATCAAAGATGCCGATGACGTCCCGGTACGCCACCACCACCGACTGGCCCAGATGGAGGTACATGCCATCACTCCTCTTTTGCTTCCCGGCAGGGAATATGTTTTTCTATTCCAATCAGGGGCCCGGATCGTCGATGACCCTGGGGGCCCACCACTTCTTCCACAGCCGCCAGCCCAGAAGAAGCCCCAGCAGGAAAAAGAAACCGGGCACGCCCGGGAAAAAGATCAGCTGCGTCACGGGGGAGACTCTCTCGCTGCGCCAGATCTGCCAGCGCCCCACAGCCACCGCGGCGATGACCGCCACCGCCAGGAGCAGCGGCAGCAGCCGCACCAGTGCCGCCCGGCCTCTCCGGCGGCCCGAGAGCCCCATGGTCAGGCGGCAGGTCCCGTACTGGAGGACCAGCGCCGCCGCCAGAGGCAGGATCACAAACAGAATGAGCATCCTGTCCTCCTCTCAGTCCGCCAGGGCGCCGCCCCGGATATGGAAGGTCCTCCCCTCCCCCAGAGCGTCCATCCCTTCCTCCTCGCAGCAGGTGATGAATACCTGTCCGCCGGTGATGCGGCGCAGCACGAACTCCTGCCGCCGCCGGTCCAGCTCGGAGAGCACGTCGTCCAGCAGCAGCACCGGCCACTCCCCCAGATCCTCCTGGTGGAGCTCCCGCTCCGCCAGCTTTAAGGAAAGAGCCGCCGTTCTGGTCTGGCCCTGGGAGGCGAACTGCTTGGCGCTGCGGCCGTCGATATCCACCACCAGGTCGTCCTTGTGGGGACCGGACAGACAGGACCTGGCCTCCAGCTCGGCCCGGCGGTGGCTCTCCTGGTGCTCCAGCAGCAGGGGATAAATATCCTTGGTGGGAATGAGCGGATCGGCCACTGTGCTCACCGTCTGGTAGGAGAGGGACATCTCCTCCCGCCCGCCGGAAAAATCGGCGTGGATGGCCGCCGCCGACCGGGCCAGCTTGCGGATGAAGTGGGCCCGGTAATGGATGAGGATGGCCCCGCACCGGGCCATACGGTCGTTGAAGTCGGGCAGCAGGTCCAGCAGGCCGGGCTTTTCCTCCCAGTCCCGCAGGATGCGCAGCTTGTGCTCCTGCAGCCGGCGGTACTCGGCCAGGGCGGCGGCGTACCGGGGCCGGAGCTGACAGAGGGAGTTATCCAGAAAACGGCGGCGCTCTGCGCTCCCCGCCCGGATGAGCATCAGGTCCTCCGGACAGAAGAGCACGGTGTGCAATATCTCAGACAGGCCCGCCGCCGTCTTGAGGCGCACGCCGTTGGCCGTCAGGGCCCGCCGTCTGCCCCGGAAGAGTCTGGCCTCCACTTTGAATTCCCGGTCCCGGCTCTCGATGGAGGCCCGGACGGCGGCCTCCTGCCGGGAAAAGCCGATGAGCTCCCGGTCGGCCCTGGCCCGGTGGGACCGGGCCCCTGAGAGATAACCCACCGCCTCCAGCAGGTTGGTCTTTCCCTGGGCGTTCTCCCCGTAGATCACGTTGACCCCCGGGGCGAACTCCGCCGTGAAGCGGTCGTAGTTGCGGAAGCCCTCCAGCTCCAGACTGCGGACGATCATCGGACGGTGAGCCGCCGGCTCCCCAGTTCCACCGTGTCTCCGGGACGGAGCTTCTTGCCCCGCATGGTGCATACTTCGCCGTTGACCTTTACAAGGCTGTCCTGGATCAGGTTTTTGGCCTCGCCGCCGGTGCTGACGGCGCCGGCGAATTTGAGAAAGGCCTCCAGCTTGATAAATTCCGTGGAGATCGTGATTTCCTGAGCTTCCATAAAGAACTCCTTTTCCAGGCGGGATGCATATTTATGCACTCCCGTCCTCCGGTTTATTCCCCGGCCTTCAGGCGGACAGGGAGCACCATATACAGAAAGTTTTCATCCCCCTCGGCGGGCAGGATGACACAGGGGGACACGCTGGTGGTCAGCTCCAGCCGCACCCGGTCGGCGGGGGCGGCCTTCAGGGCGTCCATCAGGTACTGGTTGTGGAAGCCGATCTCCAGCCCGGTGCCGTCCCCGGTGATGGGGCATTGGTCGGCAGCGTCTCCAATGGCGGTTTTGGTGCTGATTTTCAGCATATTGTCATCAAAAACGCAGCGGAGGGGGCTCTTCAGCTTGTCGCTGATGATGAGGGAGACACGGTCGATGGAGGCAAGCAGGGTGCGGGTGTCGCCCTCCACCCTGATGGTGTTGTTGCGGGGGATGGCCTGGCGGTAGGAGAGGAACTCACCCTCCAGCCGGCGGGAGACCAGCATGGTCTCCCCCACCTTGAACATCACATGGCGGGCGCCCTGGGTGACGGAGGCAGGCTCCTCCACATCGGAGCAAATTTTTTCCACTTCCGACAGGGCGGCGCCGGGGACCACAAAGGAGAAGGTCTCGCCGCCCTCTTTTTTGTCGATGGCCTCATGCCGCAAAGCCAGGCGGTAGCCGTCCACCGATACGATAGTGAGCCCGTCCTGATCCACTTCAAAGAGGGAACCGGTGTGGATGGGGCGGCTCTCGTTGTCACTGACGGCGAACAGGGTCTGACCGATCATGGCTTTGAGCTTATTCTGGGGAATCAGGAAGGAATTCTGGTATTCCACGGTGGGCAGTTCGGGGAATTCCTCCGGGTCGGTGCCCAGAATATTGAATTCGCTCATGCCGCACTTGATGTTGACCATATAGTTTTCGGCGGTAAAGACCACTATGTCGTCGGGCAGCTTGCGGATGATCTCGCCGAAGAGCCGGGCGCCCAGTACCAGGGTGCCGCCGGACTGGATGTCGGCCGGGACTATGGTGCGGATGCCGGTTTCCAGGTTGTAGCCGGTGAGCTTCAGTTCCTGATCGGCTTCCAGCAGGATCCCTTCCAGTGCCGGGATGGAGCTCTTTGGAGACACTGCTCTGGATGTGGTGGAGACAGCCGCTTGGAGAAGGGCTTTTTCACAGGAGAATTTAATCATTTTGGTGGTCCTCCGTTCAGGTGCTCCCTGTCTCTCGGGGAAGAGAAGGAGAGGTAGATGGGTAGTAGCGGTAGTAGTAGGGGAAAATTATGTGGAAAAGTGGAAATTTCGCCTGGGAGACTAAGAGTTGCCCTTCCACAGGGGGTGTGGAGAAATTTGGGGAGTTGTCTACAGCCCTCTGCGGGGGGCCGGATTTGTCCACACCCTGTTTTCCACATCTGGATAAAAGTCCGTGGAAATGTGGAAGGCTGGGCCGGTCCGCTTTTCTTTCTTTTCCACGGTTGGGGCGCCGGCGGTGGAGACTCAGTCGTACCGGGCGTTGATGTTGGCGTTCAGGTCCTTGATGATCTCGGCCACCTCGGGATTGCTCTTGATGAGCTTTTCCACCCGGTCGATGGAGTGCATGACGGTGGTGTGGTCCCGATTGTCGAATTCCTTGCCGATCTCCTTCAGGGACAGGTTGGTCATCCGGCGGATCTGGTACATGGCGATCTGGCGGGCCAGCGCGGTGTCCTTGGTGCGGCCCTGGCCCCGGAGGGCGCTGTTCTCGATGTTGTAGAATTTGCAGACCTCTTCGATGATCACGTCGGGTGAGGGGAGGAAGTCGGCCTTGTCCTTGCACATGTCCCGCACGGCGCGGATGACGGTGTCCACGTCCACGCTCTCCCCCATCAGCTCCTGGAAGGCCAGGATTTTGTTGACGGTGCCCTCGATCTGGCGGACGTTGGAGGTGATGTTGTCGGCGATATACTGCAGAACGGGCTCGGGCAGGTTCATGCCCCGGCGGATGGCCTTATTCTTGATGATGGCCACCCGGGTTTCATAGTCGGGGGGCTGGATGTCCACGGGGAGGCCCCACTCGAACCGGGTCTTGAGCCGGTCGTCCAGCCGGAGCATCTCCTTGGGTGGGCGGTCGGCGGTGAATACGATCTGTTTTCCCGCCTCGTACAGGGTGTTGAAGGTGTGGAACATTTCCTCCTGGGAGGATTCGCGGCCGGCGATGAACTGCACGTCGTCCACCAGCAGCACGTCGGTGGTGCGGTATTTGTCCCGGAATTCCTGATTGCGGCCCTCCCGGATGCCCTGGATGAGCTCGATGGTGAAGGTGTCGCCCTTACTGTAGGTGATGCGGAACTCCGGATGGCTGCGGTGGAGCTTGTGGGCGATGGCATAGAGCAGATGGGTCTTGCCCAGGCCGGACTCGCCGTAGATAAAGAGGGGGTTGTAGCTGTGGCCCGGATTTTCGGCCACGGCCAGGGCGGCGGCGTGGGCGAATTTGTTGGAGGAGCCCACCACGAAGCGCTCGAAGGTGTAGTCCTCGGTGCCGGGCATGAAGGACGCGTCAGCGGCGGGCCTGGCATCGGCGGAGAACTGCTCCAGCTCCCCCTCTCCCAGGATGACCACTTCGAAATCCGCAGAGAAGAGCTCGTGCAGCGCCTTTTTGATGGCGGGAAGGTAACGGGAGAGGATGATGTCCCGCTTGAAATTGGATGGGGTGTGGAGGACAAAGCGGTCGGTATCCATGGAGACCGCCTTTGCGTCGTCAAACCACGTATTGATGGTGGTTGGGGTCATGTCCGCCTCCATGAGGGAGAGCACCTTGGCCCAGACATCGGCTGGAGAATTCATGTGTAAGACCACCTCTTGACATGGGAGGGGCGCCGCAGCCGAAAAAAGGGCGCACCGGTCCCGCTCTGTAAATAGACAGTATATTATACCAAGAAAACAGACTTAAAGCAACGCCTATACCTTTAAAAAATATAAGCCGTTTGTGTGGAGCAGGAAAGAAGACCACAAGATATGGACACAAGGTGGAAAAGTGGAAAAAGGAAGGAGAAAAAGAACAAAAAATATGGTTGACAGCTCTTTTCCGGATACGCTATAATACAGAATGCACCATGTTCTGCGTGGATGTAAAGCATTTTTCCTTTTTTGACGACCGCGGCCGCAGTACGGCCGTTGTGGCGGGCAGGTGAAAAACCTGCCAGAATGAGTACAGGAGGTGTACCGGAAATGGTTCGTACCTATCAGCCCAAGAAGCGTCAGCGCTCCAAAGTGCACGGCTTCCGCAAGCGCATGGCCACCGCGAATGGCCGCAAGGTGCTGGCTCGCCGCCGCGCCAAGGGCCGCGCCCGCCTCTCTCACTAAGAGAAGCCGGCTTGCGCTCCGGGAAACAAAACGTACAGCGTCATAGTTAGGGGCGGGGGAGTTCATCCCACCGCCCCTGCGTAGCATACGGCAGAATCTGTCCAAAGGGGAAGCACCTGTGAAGGATACCGTCTCACTGAAATTCAACCATGAATTCCGTCGACTTTACGCCAAGGGCAAGTCGGCGGTTTCGCCCTGTGTGGCGGTCTACTGCCGGAAGAACCGGCTGGACCACAACCGCCTGGGCCTGACCGTTGGGACCAAGGTGGGCAAGGCGGTGAGGCGCAACCGCACCCGCCGCCGCCTGCGGGAGGCATACCGCCTCCACGAGGATCAGCTGGTCCGGGGGTACGATATCGTGGTGGTGGCCCGGGTCCGGGCGGCCTTCGCCCCCTACCAGGAGCTGGAGCGGCATCTGCTGCGGACCATGGACAAGCTGGGCCTTGTGAAGCGGGACTCCTGATGAAGACGCTGCTGCTGGCTCTGATCCGGTTTTATCGGAAGTATATTTCTCCTCTGCGTCCCCCCTGCTGCCGCTTTATCCCCACCTGCTCGGCCTATGCGCTGGAGGCGGTGGAAAAATACGGCGCGGCGAAGGGGGGCGTGCTGGCGCTGCGCCGCCTGCTGCGGTGCCATCCCTTCCACCGGCAGAAGAGCATTCAGTACGATCCGGTCCCCTGAGCGCGATTCCCCACGCACACTTATCACGTTGGAGGAAGTCTCATGAAATTAATCCTGACCCCCTTTGTATGGGTGCTGAACGCCTTCTACAGCCTGACGGGCAGCTATGGCCTTGCCCTGATTCTCTTCGCCATCGTGGTGAAGCTGATCCTCTTCCCTTTCCAGCTCAAGGGAAAAAAGAGCATGATCCAGATGAACCTGATGTCCGGCCAGCTGCAAAAGCTGCAGAAGCAGTACGGCAAGGACAAGGAGCGGTATAACCAGGAGGTACAGAAGCTCTATGAGCGGGAGCATGTCAACCCCATGGGCGGGTGCCTCTGGTCCTTCCTGCCTCTGTTCATCCTGATCCCCCTCTATTCCATCATCCGCGAGCCCCTGGTCTACATGATGAATGTTGGCGTGGACAATCTGGCTGCCATCGCCGAAGCCCTCAACTGGAGCCAGGTGGCGCTGGACAACGGGTGGATCAAGGCCGCGGACGAGGCATTCCGCAATACCGGCTACAACCAGCTCTACCTCTCCTCTCTCATTACGCCGGAGAACCTGGCCGCCGTGCAGTCGGCTGCCGGTGAGGGAGCCAAGGTTTTTGCCATCAATTTTGATTTTCTCGGTATTTTTGACCTGGCCCGGGTGCCCAAGCTGAAGTTCTGGACCATGACCGGCGGTTTTGCCCTGTTCCTGCTGCCGGTGATCTCCGCCCTGTCCAGCATTCTGGTGTCCTGGGTCTCCCAGAAGACCAACGCCGTCAACCAGCAGGCGCAGCAGGCGGACAACGCTTCCATGAAGATGATGTTCATCATGATGCCCCTCATGTCCCTGTGGATCGGCTTCAGCATGCCCGCCGCCCTGTGTCTCTACTGGATCATCCAGAACCTGCTGAGCATCGTGCAGGAGTTCATCTGCGGCAAGATGCTCAAGAAGGACTATGAGGAAGCTGCCCGCATCCAGGCCGAGCGGGAGCAGCAGGAGAAGGAAGAGGAAAAGGAGCGCAAGCGCCAGGCCGCCGAAGAGCGCGCCCGCCGCATCGAAGAGGCCAAGAGCGCCAAGGGCAAGAAGAAAAAGGAACTGATGAGCGCCGTGGAGAAGGACTCCAAGGGCGACTCCGCCGTCATCGCCGTCAGCGGCGTGGGGATGCGTTCCTACGCCCGGGGCCGGGCCTATGACCCCAACCGCTTCTCCCCCGACGGCCCCACCGCCTACCAGGACCCCGATCTGGACTGGGCCGAGGCCAAGAAGAATGCCCCTGCCGAGGAGCCCAAGAAGAAGGGACTGTTCGGCAGAAAGAAATCCGCCGAGGCGGAACAGCCGGTGGACAAGCAGGAGGAGACTCCCACTGAGGAGCCGGTGAAGGAGACGGAAGTTTCCACCGCTCAGGATCAGAATGTGGAAACAGAAGCGGCTGAAGCCGAGGCCCCCTTTGCGCCCGAGGCGGAAGAGGGATCTGAGGAAGAAGACAGCAAGGAGTGAAACGACCGATGCTGAAATGGATCGAGAGTACCGGTAAGACCGAGGAAGCCGCTATCGAAGCGGCCCTGGTCAAGCTGGGTATGGACCGGGACGAGGTCTCGGTTGAGATTTTGGAGCGCGCCAAGTCCGGATTTCTGGGCATCGGCAGCTGCCCCGCCAAAGTAAAAGTGACTTACGAGGCCCCTGACGAGCCTGAGGAGGTCCCCGCCCCCCCGGCGGAGCCCGCTCCCGCGCCCAAGGCCGAGGCCCCCAGGCAGGAAGTCAAAAAGAGCGAACCCAAAAAGCAGCAGCCCAAGCCGGCCCCCGCGGCGGAAAAGGCCGCCCCCGCTCCCCAGCCCCAGACCTCCGCCGACCTGAGCGGCGATCCGGTGGCGGAGAAGATCGAAACCTTCCTCACCGGACTGCTGGAGCATATGGGCGCCCAGGCCGCCCCCAGGATCAGCCTGGACGACATGGGCAACTACCAGGTGGAACTGGTGGGCAGCAATCTGGGCTCCCTCATCGGCCGCCGTGGCGAGACCCTGGACGCCATCCAGCAGCTGACGGTGTACGCCGTCAACCGGGGCCTGACCAAGCGGGTACGCATCCATGTGGACGCCGAACACTACCGGGCCAAGCGGGAGGAGTCCCTGGAGCGGCTGGCCCATAAGGTGGCCGGCAAGGTTGTCAAGTACCGCCGCAACGTGACTCTGGAGCCCATGAACGCCTATGAGCGCCATGTGATCCACACCGCCCTTCAGGACGTGCCCGACATCACCACCTACTCGGTGGGCACCGAGCCCAACCGCCGTACCGTGGTGGCCTACAGCCGGGGCGAGCACCGCTGAGCCCGGGAGTCCTTTCCCGTCATATCTCTGAAAAACAGCACGGAGAGATCCGTGCTGTTTTTTTATGCTCCCGGCTGCCCAAAAAAAGACTTGCAAAAATCGAACATATGTTGTATACTCTGTTCGAACAAAAGTTCTGGAACAGAGAAGAATAGTCCGTTTTATGGGACAGCGGCGCCGGTATCATAGAAATGTACCTGAAACGACGGCGAATGGAGGGCTTTGGCATGGAGACCACTTATCTGAACATCGACGCCAGCTATGTGACCACCTGCGGCATGCTGGAGGAACAGGCCAGCGGCGGCAGCCGCGTCTGCTACACCCGCGTTCCCCGCCGTTCCCTTCCCCGTACCGCCGGCGGGGAGAAGGTCATCGATCTGCAGGCCTACCGCCGCCGGATGGAGCAGGCGGATGCGGTCTGCGCGGACGGAGAGGAGACGGAGGGAGCGGAGGAGGTCCGCCCGCTGTCCCCCGCCCCCATGACCCGGCGGGAACGGATGGGCCTGGTGATGGACCTGCTCTCCTCCGCCGCCGTGGCCTGCTGCGCGGTGGGCGTGCTGCTGGCCTTTTTATAAAGTCCACCGTTCTCCCCGTTTATGTGGAAAACGTGCCGCCGGAGACCGGCGGCACGTTTATTTATCCCTGAAGATGGCGGTACTTGTTGCGGGTGGCGATGCCGCCCCGGATATGCCGTTCGGCCTTGTTCTCATCCAGCACGGACTTTACCTGTTGGTAGAGCGGCGGATTGAAGCCGGGAAGCCGTTCGCTCAGGTCCTTGTGGACGGTGGACTTGGAGATGCCGAACTTCTGGGCAGCGCTCCGGACGGTGGCCTTGTTCTCTATGATGTAAAGCGCCAGCTGGCAGGCGCGCTCCTCAATGTTCCCTTTCACACATGCACCACTCCCATGCATTCTTACTGCATGAAAAGATATATGCGGTAAAAAAGGGAATTATGCTCCGCCTGCCCGGCTGCCGGGGCTCAGGGCAGGATAGTGCCCTGAGTGGAGATAGTCACCACCTGCCAGGGGATGTATTTGCCGCTGGCCCGGAGGGCATTGCGGACAGCGGCTTCGATCCCGCCGCAGCAGGGCACCTCCATCCGCACCACGGTGACGCTTTTGATATCGTTTTGCGCGATGATCTCCGTGAGCTTTTCACTGTAATCCACGCTGTCCAGCTTGGGACAGCCCACCAGAGTGATGTGGCCCCGGATGAAATCCTGGTGGAAGCGGGCGTAGGCGTAGGCGGTGCAGTCGGCGGCCACCAGCAGCCTGGCGCCGTCAAAATAGGGGGCCCGGGCGGGGACCAGCTTGATCTGCACCGGCCACTGCATCAGCTCGCTCTCCTGGGGGACAGAGGGAGCCGCTGCCGGCCTGACCTCCCGCCGGAGGGCTCTGGCCTGGGAGCCGGGACAGCCGCAGGGCAGGGTGCCGTGGCGCTCGTGAGCCTTTCCGGCCTTGGCGGCCAGCACGGCGGCCTCGTCATAGGGCGCGGCCTCCCGCTCCACAAAGGTGATGGCTCCGGTGGGACAGGCGGGCAGGCAGTCTCCCAGCCCGTCACAGTAGTCGTCCCGCAGCAGGCGGGCCTTGCCGTCCACCATGCCGATGGCCCCCTCGTGGCAGGCCGCGGCGCAGGCGCCGCAGCCATTGCATTTTTCCTGGTCAATGTGGATAATTTTACGGATCATAGTCATATTCCTCCCTGTATGATACCGGACTCGCCCGGTTTTGCTTGACTTTACAAGGGAATTATACTATGTTGAGTGAGACAAATCGGTTAGAAAAACAACGGAGGGCGCATGAAACAAATGGATGTGACCGGGTGTCCCCTGTTTCAGGGGATCACCGCCGAAGAGCTGGAGCAGATGTGGGAGTGTCTTGGACCGGTGGAGGCCTTCTACCCAAAGGGTGCCTTCCTCTGGCGGGAGGGCGAAAAGACCAAACGGATGGGGGTGGTCCTGTCCGGCGGGGTGCACATCCTGCGGGAGGATTTCTGGGGAAACAGGAGCATCCAGGGCCGGGCGGGTCCGGGGGAGCTGTTTGGGGAGGCCTACGCCTGCGGAGACGAGCCCCTGGGGGTCAGTGTCCAGGCGGCGGAGGACAGCCGGGTGCTCTTTCTGGAGGCGGAGCGGCTGCTCACCGCCTGTCCGTCGGCCTGCCCCTTCCACGCCCGGGCGGCAGCCAACCTGCTGCGGGTGCTGGCCGGGAAAAACCGGATGCTCAGCCGAAAGATCGAGCACATCTCCCAGCGGACCACCCGGGCCAAGGTGCTCTCCTACCTGTCCTGGCAGGCCCGGCGGCAGGGCTCGCCCCGCTTTTCCATCCCCTTTGACCGGCAGGGGCTGGCCGACTATCTGGCGGTGGACCGCAGCGCCCTGTCCCAGGAGCTGGGCAGAATGCGGCGGGAGGGGCTGCTGGATTTCCGCAAGAATCAGTTTGAGCTCAAGGGGACGGAACAGCCGGAGACAGAGTAAAAAACAGGCGGCACGCAGAGCGTGCCGCCTGTTTTTTCACAATTTAAACGTTGAAGCGGAAGAGCACAATATCTCCGTCGTTCATCACATAGTTCCCCGCGGGAGCACACTCCCGCGGGGGCCCCTGTTTTAACATGCTCGGGACAAATGAATTGTCCCTGCGCCAAGGTTTTGCCGCTGGCAAAACGCTTGAACGGCGCTTAACGCGCCGCCCCACCGTGTGGGGCCCCGGGAGAAGAAATCCATTTAAACGTTAAAGCGGAAAAGGACGATATCGCCGTCGTTCATGACATACTCTTTGCCCTCGGACCGGACCAGGCCCTTTTCCCGGGCGGCTGCCATGGTGCCGTTGGCCTTCAGGTCCTCGAAGTTGACCACCTCGGCCCGGATGAAGCCCCGCTCAAAGTCGGTGTGGATCTTGCCGGCGGCCTGGGGGGCCTTGGTGCCCCGGGTGATGGTCCAGGCACGGCACTCGTCCTCGCCGGCGGTGAGGAAGGAGATCAGGCCCAGCAGGGCGTAGCTGGCCTTGATAAGCCGGTCCAGGCCGGACTCGGCGATGCCCAGATCGTCCAGGAACATCTTCTTCTCCTCGCCCTCCAGCTCGGCGATCTCAGCCTCCAGCTTGGCGCACACGGGGATGACCTGGGCCCCCTCCTTGGCGGCAATCTCGGCCACCTGCTGGTAGTAGGGCACGTTCTGATAGTCGGCAAAGCCGTCCTCGTCCAGGTTGGCGGCGTAGATGATGGGCTTGAGGGAGAGCAGCTCGCTGGTGGCGATGATGGCCCTGTCGTCCTCGCCGCACTCAAAGGAGCGGGCGGAGTTGCCGTCGTTCATCCAGTCCCGCAGGGCGGTGAAGAGCTCGGCCTCGTGGAGGAACTTCTTGTCCGCCTTGGCGGCCTTGGTGGCCTTGTCGATGCGGCGCTCCACCATCTCCACGTCGGCCATGATGAGCTCGATGTCGATGATGCCGATGTCCCGCACCGGGTCGGTGGAGCCCTCCACATGGATCACGTTCTCGTCGTCAAAGCAGCGCACCACGTGGACGATGGCATTGGTCTCCCGGATGTTGGCCAAAAACTTGTTGCCCAGACCCTCTCCCCGGCTGGCGCCCTTCACCAGACCGGCGATGTCCACGAACTCAATGACCGCGGGGGTGGTCTTTTTGGGCTTGTAGAAATCGGACAGCCAGTCCAGACGGTAATCGGGCACAGCCACCACGCCCACGTTGGGATCGATGGTACAGAAGGGGTAGTTGGCGCTCTCGGCGCCGGCGTTGGTGATGGCGTTGAACAGGGTCGACTTGCCCACGTTGGGAAGGCCCACAATACCGAGCTTCATATCAAAGACGTCCTTTCGGTGTGAAAATACAAAATGAGCCTAACTATTATACCGGATTTTCAAGGCAAAGACAAGAAGAGCAGGAGCAAAATGTCTCACTTCCTTTCTCCGGCGGGTAAAAAAACCGGCGGCGGATCATCTGATCCGCCGCCGGTCTTGATACAGCGATAAGGGAAACGGGGAACTATCAGGGACGCAGGCCCATACCGCCCTCCAGGGTAAGGGTCTCGCCGGTGAGATACTTGAAATCAGGAGTGGAAAGCTGGACGCATACCCGGCCGATCTCGGTCTCGGGGTCGCCGTAGTGGCCCATGGGGGGCATCTTCACGTTGGCTTTGAAGGCGTCGGGATAGGTATTCTGGAAGTTCTCCAGCTGGGCAGTCCAGGCAATGGGACAGATCACATTGACATTGATGCCGTCGGGACCCCACTCCGTGGCGGCCACCCGGCTCAGGCCCCGGATGCCTTCCTTGGCGGCGGCATAGGCGCACTGGCCGTAATTGCCGAAGAGGCCGGCGCCGGAGGCAAAGTTGATGACGCTGCCGTGGGTTTCCTTCAGGTGGGGATAGCAGGCCTGCATATAGTAGAAAGCGGCGTAAAGGCCCGAATAGAGGGCCAGGTCAAACTGCTCGGTCGTGTGGTCAGCCAGAGTGACGCCGGAAGCGGAGGCCTGGGCATTGTTGATAAGCGTGTCAATGCGGCCGAAGGCTTTGATCGTCTCGTCCACCACGTGCTGGACAGTGGCCCTATTATCGCTGCCGGAGGCCACGTCGGCCTGAATGGTGAGGACTCTGATGCCGTAAAGCCGCTCCAGCTCTTCCTTGGCGGCCTCCAGCTTCTTTACGTTGCGGCCGGTGATGACAATGCTGGCACCCTCTTTGGCAAATGCGGTGGCGATGCCGTAACCAATGGAGCCGCAGCTCTTGCCGTCGCTGAGGACCGCCCGGCCGGCACCGGTGATGAGAACTACCTTACCATCAAATTTTCCCATAGGGATCACCTCCAAAATTGTATGACAGAATGGATAGGGGTAAAATTATATGACTTCCAGGAGGGACTGAACACAGATTTGAAATGCAGATCTGCTTTTTGTACTCATAGTATAACACACAGGGTACGCAGGCTGCAAGACATATTCTTACCTGAAGTTAAAAAATTAAACTGAAATTTTGAAAATCGTAAACGGAAGTAAAAAGAATCCCCGCCGCACGGGATCCATGCGGCGGGGAAAAAATATGATTCCGCAGAGGCTCACGAGAGCTGGAACTGGCCGGTGTAGAGCTGGTAGTAGCGTCCCTTCTCCTCCAGCAGCTCCTGGTGGGAGCCCTTTTCCTCAATCTGGCCGTGCTCGATGACCACGATGCAGTCGGAGTTGCGGACGGTGGACAGGCGGTGGGCGATGACGAAGACGGTGCGGTCCTCCATCAGGGCGTCCATGCCCTTCTGGATCAGGGCCTCGGTGCGGGTGTCGATGGAGGAGGTGGCCTCGTCCAGGATCATCACCGGGGGGTCGGCCACGGCGGCCCGGGCGATGGCCAGCAGCTGCCGCTGGCCCTGGGACAGGTTGGCGCCGTCGCCGGTGACCATGGTGTTGTACCCGTCTGGCAGGCGGCGGATGAAGGAGTGGGCATTTGCGGTCCTGGCGGCGGCTACGCACTCCTCATCAGTGGCGGAGAGCCGGCCGTAGCGGATGTTGTCCATGATGGTACCGGTGAAGAGGTGGGTGTCCTGAAGCACCGCGCCCAGGGCCGAGCGCAGGTCGTCCTTGCGGATGGAGCGGACGTTGATGCCGTCAAAGGTGATCATGCCGCCCTCGATCTCGTAAAAGCGGTTGATGAGGTTGGTGATGGTGGTCTTGCCCGCGCCGGTGGAGCCCACGAAGGCGATCTTCTGGCCCGGATTGGCGTAGACACTCACGTCCTTCAGGATGCGCTTGCCCGGCACATAGGAGAAGTCCACATGGTTGAAGCGGACGGCACCCCTGAGCTCGGTGAGGCAATAATCCTCCCCCGGCACATTGCGCACCGAGCCCCGGATCAGGTGGAGGGTGGTGCGGCCGCTGCCGTCGGGGTATTTCCAGGCCCAGCCGTGACCGGCCAGCTGGGACAGGTCGGTCACCCGGGTAAGAGAGCCGTCCTCCTCCAGCCGGACCCACACGCTGTCCCCGCTTTCTGTATGAGGAGGCAGCAGGCGGAGGGAACCGTCCTCCTCTTCGGCCAGACCCAGCTCAGTGAGCCGGTCCTTCTCCCCGATGAGGACGGGGACCAGCGCCATGGCAGTGGTACGGGGGACCTTCCAGGCCCAGGTGCGGGGGCGGCCCTGGCCGGTGTGGACCGACAGGCTGCCGTTGGCGTCCTTCTCCGCCGGGACCAGGGTGACTGTGCCCTCGTCCGGCTCGCAGGGCTCATCCATGACCTCGAAAATCCGCTCGGCGCCCGCCATGGCGGAGAGCACAGTGGTGAGCTGCTGGGAAATCTGGTTGAGGGGCTGGCCCACCTGGCGGCAGAACTGGAGGTAGAGGGTGAAGGAGCCCAGTTTGAAGCCGGCCAGGATGGAGAGCACCCCGCCGAAGGCGGCGGTGAGGGCGTAGCCCACGTTCATGATGTTCATGGCGATGGGCATGACGGCGGTGGAGTAGAAGCCGGCACTGGTGGCGGCCTGGCGGTACTCCTCGTTGAGGCCGGCAAAAAGATCTTTGGCCTGCTCCTCATGGGTGAAGGCTTTGACCACCTTCAGGCCCTCGATGGTCTCCTGAATATTGCCGTTGACGGCGCCCAGGGCGGCCTGCTGCTTCTGATAATATTTGCGGCTGCGGCCGCCGAACACCTTGAACACCGCGAAGGTGGAGCCCAGGGTCACCACGCTGACCAGGAAGAGCAGCGGATTGACGGCCAGCATCACCACCACGATGCCCACGAACATAAGAAGGCTGGAGAAGAGGGAGACCACGCTCTGCTCCAGGGCCATCTGCACGTTGTCCGCGTCGTTGGTGAAGCGGCTCATCAGTTCGCCGTGGGTGTGCTTGTCAAAATAGCTCAGGGGCAGGGACTGGAGATGGTCGAAGAGGTCCCGGCGCAGCCGGTTCACCCCCCGCTGGGCCACCTGGACCATGATGGCGGACTGGGCATAGGTGGCCACCCAGCCTACGGCATAGATACAAAGCAGCTTGACGATGTCCAGCGCCAGGTCCCCGGGTCCGGCATATCCGCCGTAGGTGATGGAATTGATGATGACCTGGTTGACAAAGACCGAGCCGGCCAGGTTGGTGCCCACTGACAGCAGCAGAGCGATGCCCACCAGGGCCAGGGGCCATTTTTTCCGGCCAATGTAGCTGAGAAGGCGGCCCAGCGTCTTTTTCAGGTCCTTGGGCTTTTGAAAGCCGCCCCGCCGGCCGTGGCCGGGGCCGTGACCGGGCCCCTGAGGGGCCGTTTTTTGAGAGACTGCCATTATTGACCCACTCCTTCCTGCTGAGACTGATAGATTTCCTGGTAGATGGTGCTGCGGGCCATCAGCTCCTCATGGGTGCCGGCGTCGGCCACCCGGCCGTCGTCCAGGACCAGGATGCGGTCGGCGTACTGCACGGAGCTGATGCGCTGCGCGATGATGATGACGGTGGTGCCCGCCAGGTTCTCCTTGAAGGACTGCCGGATGGCGGCCTCGGTGGCGCTGTCCACGGCGGAGGTGGAGTCGTCCAGGATAAGGATGGCGGGATGGCGGAGCATGGCCCGGGCGATGCACAGCCGCTGCTTCTGCCCGCCCGAGACGTTGACGCCGCCCTGGTCCATCCGGGTGTCGAATCCGTCGGGCAGACCCATGATAAAGTCGTAGGCCTGGGCGTTTTTGGCGGCCTGGATCATCTCCTCCTCAGTGGCGTCCGGCCGGCCCCAGAGCAGGTTCTCCCGGATGGTGCCCGAGAAGAGCACATTGTTCTGCAGCACCATGCCGATGCGGCGGCGCAGCTCGTCCAGGGGGTAATCCCGCACGTCCACACCGTCCACCCGCACCGTTCCGCCGGTCACGTCATAGAACCGGGGGATCAGGTTCACCAGGCTGGACTTGCCCGTGCCGGTGCCGCCCACGATGGCCAGAAACTCGCCGGGCCGGGCGGTAAAGGTGATGTCGGAGAGCACATCGTCCCCGGAGCCGGAGGTCTGGTATTTGAAGTGGACGTGGTCGAACTCCACCTTGCCCGCGGGGACGGGAAGCTCCGCGGCGGTGAGGCTGCCGTCCCCGATCTCAGGTTTGGTCTCCAGCACCTCGTCGATGCGGCGGGCGCAGGCGATGGCCCGGGAGAGCTGCAGCAGGCTCATGGCCACCATCATCACGCTCATCAGGATCTGGAAGATGTAGGTAATAAAGGAGGACAGATCGCCGATGAGCATCTCACCGCTCAGGACCTTGCTGCCGCCCAGGTAGAGCACGGCGGCGGTGGCGCTGTTCATGGCAATGGTCATCACGGGCATCATCAGGATGATGCGCATGTCGGCCCGCAGGGTGGCGGCGGTGAGCTCGTCGTTGGAGCGCTTGAACTTGGTCTTCTCATAGCCCTCCCGGACAAAGGCCTTTACTACCCGGATGGCCACCAGATTTTCCTGGATGGTGCCGTTGAGGGCGTCGATCCTGGTCTGCATGACCTGGAACAGATGGTTGCAGGCCTTCATCAAAAGCCCGATGGCCAGGGCCATCAGAGGGATGACCACCAGCATCACCATGGCAAGCTCCGCGTTGATGCTGACCGCCACGAAAAGGGCGGCGATGAGCATCACCGGGGCCCGGGTGAGCAGGCGCATGCCCATGGTCACCATCATCTGGATGGCGTTGACGTCATTGGTGATGCGGGTGATGAGGGAGGCGGAGGAAAAGCGGTCGATGTCGGAAAAGGAAAACTCCTGCACCTTGTTGTAGATGCCCCGGCGCAGGTTGGCGCCGAAGCCCTGGCCGCCAATGGCGGCAAATTTGGCGGCGAACATGCCGCACAGCATGCTGCACAGGGCCAGCACCAGCATGGCGCCGCCCATTTTCAAAATGTAGGGCAGGTCGCCGGAGGCGATGCCCACATCCACGATGGCCGCCATGAAGCGGGGCAGCGCCAGCTCGCAGGCCACCTCAAGAATGACCAGCAAAGGCGCCAGAATGGCGTACTTCCTGTATTCCCCAAGATAGGACGCTAGTTTTTTGAGCATGGGTCTTGTTCCATCCTTTCATCAAAAAGGTCGTCGGGCAGGCCGTGACCGGGCCCCCACAGGTTGCAGAGCATCCGCTGGTGGTACTGGTTGAGCTGCCGGTACTCCTCTCTGGAGAAACCGGCAAACATCAGCTCGTCCACCTGATTGAAAATGGTAAAGCACCGCTCCACGGCGCGGATGCCTTTTGGGGTGATGGTCACCCGCTTGCAGCGCTGATCCTCCGGATCCGGGTGCTTTTCCACGTAGCCGCCCCGCTCCAGAGACTTGAGGGAGGCTGCCGCCGTAGCCGGCGAGATGTGCAGGTCGTCGGCCAGCTCCCGCTGGGAGACGGCGCGGCCCTCCTCGCTCCTGCGGCGGAGGAGAAAGAGCAGGGGCGGCGCGCCCAGATCATCCAGCCCGGCGGCGCTCATCCGGGCCTGCACTGCCTTTTGGTGGGCCCGGTGCAGGGCGTGAAACAGCATGCCGGGAAGGGGTCTGCCTGATTTCAAACGGATCCACCTCTTTCTGAAGCAGAAAAAATAATTAGCCCGCTGATAATTAGGGGGCTTATCTATAGTACGTGGATATAAAACGAAAGTCAACTGAAAATTTGTAAATAAATTGTAACCAATACAACGTACGTTCCTTAGAACGGACGTTTGCTTTTTTGTTCTCTCTATGATAATATAAAGTATACATAACCGAAGGAGGGAGCCGCCATGAAGGCCATTTCCCCCAAGCAGCAGCAGATCTATGATTTTATCATTTCATTCCAGGCGGACCACGGCTATCCCCCCTCCGTGCGGGAGATCGGGGAGCATGTGGGCCTCAAGTCCCCGTCCACCGTCCATTTCCACCTGAAGGGGCTGGAGTCGGCCGGGTATATCGCCAAGGCCGAGGGCAAGACCCGGGCCATCACCGTGGTGGGGGGCCCGGAGGCGGGCGGCCCCGTGATGGAGGAGCTGGACGCCCGGCCCGACCGCATCCCCATCGTGGGCAATGTGGCCGCCGGTTCTCCCATCCTGGCGCAGGAGTGCATCGAGGACTATCTGGTATTTGAGACCAACGGCAGGACCGGGGAGTATTTTGCGCTGAAGGTCCGGGGAGAATCCATGCTGGGGGCCGGCATCCTGCCCGGGGACCTGGTGGTGGTCCACCGGCAGCAGGAGTGCCATAACGGCGAGATCGTGGTGGCCCTCTTTGAGGACGAGGCCACGGTCAAGACCCTCCGCCGGAAGGACGGCAGGGTCTTGCTCATGCCCGAGAACCCGGATTACGAGCCTATTGACGGCACCTTTGCCCAGATCATCGGCAAGGTGGTCGCCGTCATGCGGAGATACTGATATGGACCTGATCCTTTTTGACTCCCCGCTGGGCTGGATGGGAGCCAGCGCCGGCGAGAGCGGCGCGGTGGAGCGGGTCTACCTCCCCGGCGCCCCCGTACCCCGCATCATGTGCCGTGAGACTCCCCTGCTGGCCGAGGCCCGGCGGCAGCTGCTGGCCTATCTGGCCGGGGAGCTGCGGGAATTCGACCTGCCCCTCTCCCCCGCCGGAACTCAGTTCCAGCGCCAGGTGTGGGAGGAGCTGCGGAAGGTCCCCTACGGCGGGACCGTCTCCTACGGGGAGCTGGCCCGGCGGGTGGGACGGCCGAAAGCCGCCCGGGCCGTGGGCCAGGCCAACCACAACAACCCCATTCCCATCATCATCCCCTGCCACCGGGTGGTGGGCAGCGGCGGCGCCCTCACCGGCTACGCCGGAGGGCTGGAGATCAAGGAAAAACTGCTGAGACTGGAGGGAGCCAGATGAAAAAGCTGTTTGCCATCGCGGATTCCTACGTTCAACGCATGACCTGGAAAGACGTGGCGCTGGTAAAGGTCTGCCTGTGCGCCATCGGCGTGCTGCTGGGCCTGTGCGTCCCCCGCAGGCGCCGGAAGTGGGCTGCCCTGGGGGCGGGCGCGGCCTTTATCGCCACCTATATCCCCCTGATGGCGGGCTTTGTGCCCCATCTGGTCCGGGAGCTGAGAGAGGACGGGGACGCGGATTGAAGCTGATCTCCTGGAATGTGAACGGCCTGCGGGCCTGCGTGGGCAAGGGCTTCCTGGACTTTTTCCGGGAGGCGGACGCCGACGTGGTCTGCCTGCAGGAGACCAAGCTCCAGCCCCACCAGATCGAGCTGGACCTGCCCGGCTACCGGCAGTACTGGAACTCCGCCGAGAAGAAGGGCTATTCCGGCACCGCCCTCTTCACCCGGCGGGAGCCGCTGCAGGTCACCTTCGGCATCGGCATGGCGGAGCACGATACCGAGGGACGGGTCATTACCGCCGAGTATGAGGACTTTTTCCTGGTCTGCTGCTACACCCCCAACGCCCAGCGGGGCCTGACCCGTCTGAGCTACCGCATGGAGTGGGAGGATGAATTCCGCGCCTATCTGAAGGGGTTGGACGGCAAAAAGCCGGTGATCCTCTGCGGGGACCTGAACGTGGCTCATCAGGAGATCGACCTGAAGAACCCCAGGTCCAACCGGGGCAACGCCGGCTTCTCCGACGAGGAGCGGGCCAAGATGACCGAGCTCCTCTCTTCCGGCTTTACCGATACCTTCCGCTGGCTCTATCCCGACGTGACGGGGGCCTACTCCTGGTGGTCCTATATGTACCACGCCCGGGACAACAACGCCGGGTGGAGGATCGACTATTTCATTGTCTCCGACCGCTTGAGAGAGCGGGTGGCCGACAGCAGGATCCTCTCCCAGGTCATGGGCAGCGACCACTGCCCGGTGGAGCTGGAACTGCGGGACGGGGAAACGCCATGACCAAGACGGAATTGCTCAACAAGCTGGCCCGGGACGAGGAGGAGCGGCTCCTTCTGGCCCGGGCGCTGGACAAGCTGGAGACGGCCCGGAGGAAGAACATCCCGGCCTTCACCGGCTTTTTATCCCCCGGGGAGCGGGCCAATGTGGAAAACCTGATCGCCGCCTCCGGCCACCCGCGGCATCTGTTCTTCGGCGGATACGAGGGGGCGGAGCGGACCATCTGCGTCTTTCTCCCTGACTGGCAGGAGGAGGACGACTTTCTTGCCCTGGCGGCGGAGGAGGGACCGGTGTCCGCCCTGCGGTGCGCCTATCCCGCCGACGCGGGCCTGACCCACCGGGACTTCCTGGGGGCCATCCTGGGCCAGGGCATCACCCGGGAAAAGGTGGGCGACCTGCTGGTGCGGGGGGATTCCTGCGACCTGGTGATCCTGCGGGAGCTGGAGGACTACCTTCTCCTCAACCTGGACAGCGCCGGCCGGGCCCGGCTGAAGGTCTCCCCCATCCCTCTGGACCGGCTGGAGCCGCCGGAGGTGCGGGTCAGGACCATCCGGGACACGGTGGCCACTCCCCGGCTGGACGCGGTGGCGGCCTCGGCCTTTTCCCTCTCCCGGAGCAGGGCCGCCGACCTGATCTCGTCGGGCCGGGTCCAGCTCAACTACCGGGAGTGCGTCAAGCCCGACCGGACGGTGGAGGAGGGGGATACCATCTCCTGCCGGGGCCTGGGCAAATGTAAGGTGAAAAAGCTGGGGGGCCTGTCCAAAAAGGGACGGGTCATGGTGGAGCTGGAGCGCTGCCTGTAAGGAGGAGAGGCCATGCTGGAGTACGAGTTTGAGGAGCTGGAGCTGGATTACGGCGCGGGATACAACCTGTTCACCGGCATCACCACCGAGACCGCCGGCCACCGGGAGATCATCGCGGAGCGGGCGGCCCGGGGCTGGCGGTACGCCGGATATCTTCCGGTGGTGCAGCGGGGCGGCGGCCAGCTCCAGGTCATCGACCTGATCTTTGAGCGCAGCCGGGATGACGGCGAGCGGCGGGAAAAATAGAGGAGGAACAGCCTTGTATATCACACAGGAAAAGATCGACCGCATCAACGCCCTGGCCAGAAAGGCCAAGACACCCGAGGGTCTGACGGCGGAGGAGACGGCCGAGCGGGACGTGCTGCGCCGGGAGTATATCGCCTCGGTGCGGGCCAATCTGGTGGGCCAGCTGGAGCGGACCTATATCGTGGAGCCCGACGGCACCCGCCACCGGGTGACCCATAAGGACAACGGATAAGAAACCGCGCAGACCGGAAATAAAATGCTGCAGCGGCGAGTTCTTGAAGAACTCGCCGTTTTTTAATTTAAGGCAAAAACCATTGCGAGGAATGTCTAATGCTGGATGGGTGTTTCATTTGTTACCGGTTGGATTTGCCTTGACGATAACTCAAATGGTACTTGGCTTGTAAACTTTCCTCAGTGTGGAGAAAAAGATGATATTGCTGAAATCTCTGTAGAGGAAGAGGATTTGAAGGTTATTCCCGTAATGAACGCCGCTATAAATAAAGAAATCAAAGCCCAGTTCGAAGATTCCGAAAAGGGCTGCCAAGTTATTTGTTGATAAGCCGGATGACCTGTCCGATGATATGATCTGATAAATAAAAGCACCTTGCTTACTGCCTGGCTTTTTCGACAAGCTGAGGCCCGGCGGCTCAAAGCCGCCGGGCCTCTTTTTGCTGTCCGGGAAAGGGGCGGAGTTCACGCGCTCTCGCTGAGGATCCGTTTGATATACCGGGGGACCTCCTCCCGGTCCATGTCAAGAGCCACGGCCAGCTCCCCATAGAGCTGATCCTCCGCCAGGCGCATATAGCGCTGGTCCAGTTTTCCGGGCTTCCTGCCATGGGCGCCGGCGGAAGCGTTTTTCTGGTAGATGGTCTTGATGAGCCGCACCAGATCGCCGCAGTCCGAGGTCTGACAGGCGTCCTGATACCAGCGGGAGAGGGCGGGCAGGCTCTGGACCTCCACCGTCTGGGCCTGGATGGAGGGGATGCTGCGGATGAGGGCCTCGGCCTCCTCCCGGGTGAGGATGGGGCGCAGGAGCACCCTGGTGTCCACCGGGACATAGATGGTCTCATTGCCATAGAGCGGTGACAGGGTATAGTAGAGCCGGTGGGGGTCCGCGCCCCGGAAAGGGGCCTCTCCCACCGACAGTACCTTACAGACGCCGTTGCGGCCGTACACGAGCAATGTTCCCTCTGGATACATGGGCGCCACCCGGTCAGTCCAGATAATTGCCGCAGGGATAGGGGCTGTAGGCCTTTTTGATCTTGATGACGATGGAGCCGTCGCTCTGGGTGGTCTCCTCTTCGATCTTGTATTTGGTGCGGCGGCGGTCCAGGGAGAGCTTATAGTTCTCCACCTCCCGCTTGACGATGGCCAGCGCCTCCTCATGGCTCACGTCGTCCTTGAGGGTAAAGTGGATGGTCTGCTGCAGGCAGGCATATTTGACGCGCTTCATAGGAAAGGGCCTCCTTTGCTTTGATAGTATAATTTTAGCACAAGAGGCCGGAATTTCTCTAATGAAAAATAAGACGGAAAATCATTTTTGTGAACTTTTGCAGTTTTTAGAGGCACTATTTTTGTAAAAAATGCAAAGAGGAGAATAAAATAAGAAAGAACGGATCCGGAGCAAAAGAGGGTGAAAAGTACAAAGATCCGCCTCCCAGAAGGGAGGCGGATCTGCCGGGATTCAATAGTTGGAGCCGAACCCGAAGCCGAAGGGCCAGTTGCTGTAGTAGCCGCCCTGCTGCTGCCGGGCCTGCTGCTGGCGCTGCTGGGAGAGCTCATCCTGCAGGTCGCTGAGGGCGTCCTGCCGGTCCTGGTTATCCTCGTCCAGGGTGAGGGACAGGTCGGTCTTGCCGCCGTCCCGATAGACCGTGAGGGTGATGGTGTCCCCGGCCTTCTTCTGCCGGACGGCGGCCTTCAGCTCCTCGCCGGAGGTGATGTCAGTGCCGTCCACGGCGGTAATGATGTCACCCTGCTTCAGCCCGCCCTTTTCCGCGCAGGAACCGGAGAGGACAGCCTCCACATATGCGCCCTGGGGCACGCCGTACTGGGTGGCAGCGGAGGACACGTCGTTCATCAGGATGCCCACATTGGGCTTTCCGGTAACGTAGCCGTGGGCAATGATATCCTGGATCATGTCCTTCACGTCATTCATGGGGATGGCAAAGCCCAGACCCTCGATGCTGGCGGAGGAAGAGGAGCTGCTGCTGGAGAGCTTGGCGGAGGTGATGCCCACCACCTCGCCGTAGGAGTTGAAGAGGGGACCGCCGGAGTTGCCCGAGTTGATGGCGGTGTTGGTCTGGATCATATTCATGGTCTCGCCCTCGCTGGTGGTTACGCTGCGGTCCTTGGCGGAGACCAGACCGTCGGTGAGGGACCAGGTCAGCTCACCCAGGGGGTTGCCGATGGTGTAGACGCTCTCGCCCACCACCAGGGAGTCCGAGTCGCCCAGCTTCACCGGGGTGAGGCCGGCGGCGTCGATCTTCAGCACGGCCACGTCGTTTTCGGCCTCGCCGCCCACCAGTTTGGCGTCATAGCTCTGGCCGTTGACGAAGGCCACCTTGATGGCGGTGGCGCCCTTGATGACATGGTAGTTGGTGACGATGTATCCGTCGGCGGAGATGACGAAGCCGGAGCCGGCGGCAGCGCCGGTGACAGGGAAACCGAAGGTGTTCTGGGTCACCAGCTCGGTGGTGATGCCTACACAGGCATCCACATTGGCGGCGTAGATCTGGGCGGCACTGAGCACGATGGGCTCATGCTGGCCCTCGTAGAGGGTGGTGGAATCTCCGGAGCCCAGGCTGCGGCTCAGGTACCAGGCGCTGCCGCCGCCCACCAGGCCGCCGGCCAGGGCACAGCACAGGGCCAGAGCCACAATCTTGGCGCCGGAGCCCTTTTTCCTGGGGGCCGGGGCGGGAGCAGAGCCGTTGTCCCAGGGATCGTGGACGCGGTACTGATTGGTCTCGATGGGCTCCTGGGGATCTCTATGATAATCGCCGTAGTACATAAACGAATCGCTCCTTATATCTGTTTTCCCTTTGAACTGTGCCTAGCATACCCAAAAAGTATGTCTAAAACATGAAGAAACTTCACATCTTTTTTGAATTTCCGCCGGGGGACGGCCGGTCGCGGAGAAAGGCGGCCAGGTCGCCGGCGGCCAGGCGCAGGTCCTCCAGCACAGGGGTGAACACCCCCAGGCGGCAGATATTCAGAAAGACCATACATACCACGGGAGCCAGGATCATGCCCAGCACCCCCGCCAGGCGCATGCCCACATAGATGCTGATGAGGGAGACCACCGGCGGCAGGCCGGTCTGGTCCCCCACGATCTTGGGCTCGCCCACCCGCCGGAACAGGGCGATGACGCCCCAGATGACCATCAGCTCCACCGCCTGGCGCAGATCGCCCAGGCACAGGTCCACCACAGCCCAGGGGACCATGACGGTGCCTGCGCCCACGATGGGGATGAAGTCCAGCACCGCCAGCAGAAAAGCCAGCAGCAGGCCATAGGGCTGTCCTGTCAGGGTAAAGCCGATGAGCAGGATAAAAAAGACCCCCACGGAGAGGATGAACTCCGCCTTTACGTAGCCGCCGAAGGCAGACATGGCGGCGGCGCGGACCTCGGTCAGAAACCGGCGGGCCCGGCCGGAAAAGCGGCTGGAGACCAGAAAACGGATGTGGGGATAGTCGGCGGTGATGTAATAGGAGCCCATGAGAAAGACCACCGTGGCCACGGCAAAGGAGGGGACCCGCCTGGCCACATCGGTGGTCCGCAGAGCGGCCGCCGAGACCAGATCGGGCAGGGTGCGGCTGAGCCAGGAGAGCAGGTGGGAAGAGAGGTCGCGGAGCGCCGTATCCACGGCGGCGTTTATCTGGGCAGGCAGCAGGGCCATAAACCGGGAGAAAAAGCGGCTGACGGCGTCCATGCTGGCCTGGACAGCCTCCAGAATGGCGGACCAGTTATTGGCCAGGGAGATCAGCTCGCTGACAATGTTCCAGACGAAGGCGGTCACCAGGCCCCCGGCAACCGCCAGAATGAGCAGGATAAGCAGCAGGGACAGCAGCTTTCGGGGGGCGCCCAGCCGCTTCTGGATGCCCCGGACAAGGGGGTTGAGGAGCCATGCCGTCACAAAGGCCAGCACAAAGGGCATGAACAGAGAGAGGAGCGGGGGAACGGCGCGGACCAGCAGCCAGATACACAGCGCCGCCAGCGCCAGCCGGATCCCCAGGCGCGCCCAGAGTCTTCCCCGCTCCCGCCAGGACAATTCCCGTTCTTCCATGGTATGACCTCCCGTCGCAGTGATCGCTATTCCAGCAGTATACCACGCGGGATGGGAGAAGGATAAAGAAATTATGAACAATTCCATGTTTTTTCGGCGGAGGGACGGTCATTTCAGCCCCAGGAAGACCTGCCCCGCCGCCCGGGCAAAGCAGCGCGCGCCGGCGAGGGCCTCCTGCAGGGTGTTGCCGTGGCTGCCCACCTCCACCAGCAGGGAGCCGGGGGACAGGTTCTGGTTGTACACCGCGTCCCGCAGGGTCATGGGCCGGGCCAGGGTGGGGTAGAGGGTGTCCAGGCTCTTCTGGATGCGGACGGCCAGAGCCAGATTTTCGGTCCAGTTGGGGTGCCCCTCCCCGCTGCCCAGCACCAGCATCACCTGGGCGGTACGCTCCCCGTCCACCCGGGTCACCGCCTTGTAGACGGTGCCGTCGGTCCCCACCAGGGCGTCCCGGTGGACATCCAGCACCAGCCGGAGGGAGGGATACTTGTTTAGATACTCCTGCACCACAGGGCCGGAGCGGCCGTAGGACCCGCTGTATTTGGGGTAATCGTAGATGCCCTTGTCATGGAGGACGCGGAGCCCCATCTCGGTAAAGACCCGCTCCATCTCGTCCCCCACCCGGATGACGCTCTGCTCCTGGTCCAGGGTGCGGGAATTGCTGTCGGTGGGGGTATAGGTGTCGCTGCCGTCGGGGGTGTAGGCCTCGGTGCTGTGGGTGTGAATGATGAGGATCTGGGGCCCCTCCGCCGGCAGCCTGAAGGGCACCTCCGCCGCCAGGGCGGCGGACAGGTCCACCGGCAGCTGGGTGCGGTTGTAGAGATAGAGCCCGTCGGCATAGGCGTATCCCTGGGTGGTGGTGGGCACCAGGGTGCGCTCCACGATGTCCTCCGGCGCGGCGGTGATGGCGGGGGGCTCGTCACTCTCCTCGTATTCGGGGGACGGGGCGGCGGGAGTGGGCGCGGGGGAGGCGGCGGGCGCGGGAGAGCGGGACGCTTCGCCGGTCCCCTCCCCTGCCGGGCCCTGGCGGAGGTAGGCGGACTGGCGGAGCACCAGCCGCTGCCAGAAGTCCATCCCGTCCATCACGTCCCCGGTCCCCGCCACCGGGCCCAGCTCGGCCCGCAGGGCGGCGGTGACAAAATCAGGGTCCTCCCCCAGGGCCTGAAAGGCGCCGGCGGCCACGCCCCGCCCGGCGCCGGCGGTGAGAGTCCAGAACGCGGCGGCGGCCAGGAAAAAGGCGCCGCTCCGCCGCAGCACCAGGCCCCACCGGATACGCTCCTGTTTCATATCGGATCTTCCTTTCTCTTTTGCATGACGGCTTGTACACTCCACCCTATGCGCCCCCACGGCGGGATATGCGGAAGGAACGCGCAGAATTTCCCGGGCGAAATTTAGTTTGATATTCAAAATAGATTGACATTCTTCCGCAGTCCGATATAATAAGGGAGCCGGTAATACAGGACGGCGGGAGACCGCCGTGTCCGATGTACAGCCGTCCGCCGGGAAAGGAGCGACCGCCAGTTGGAAACAGATGCTTCCGTGATGAACCGCTTTCTGGTGGAGGTATTCAACGAGATCTTGAAGACGGAGGAGCGCAGCCTCACCGGGGACTATCCGGATCTGTCCATCCGGGAGATCCATCTCATCGAGGAGGTGTGCGCCGCCGCCGGCGGGGAGCGGGACAACCGCTCCACCGCCATCGCCGCGGCCCAGCGCGTTACCGCCGGGACCCTGACCACGGCGGCCGGGGCTCTGGAGCGCAAGGGCTATCTGGAGCGCCGCCGGGACCAGAAGGACCGGCGGGTGGTGCGCCTCTTCCCCACTGACCGGGGCCGGGAAGTGGACCGCCGCCACGGGGCCTTCCACCGGGAGATGGTGGAGCACATCCTGGGCGTGCTGACGCCGGAGGAGGCCCGGTGCTTTACAAAGGGCCTGGGGGCGGTGGCCGCCTTTTTCCGGGGCCGGAAGGACTGAGCCGGTCCCGCGTCCATATTGTGTGTTTTGCTTGTATGAAGGGAGCTTGAATGATGATCCGTATCGTGACTGACAGCACCAGCGACCTGCCCGCCGCCCGGGCGGCGGAGCTGGGAGTGGAGATCCTGCCCCTCTCCGTCCACTTTGGGGAGGAGTCCTTCCGGGACGGCGTGGATATCACCAAGGAGGAATTTTATGCCCGCCTGGCCGGGGTGGACACCCTGCCCACCACCTCCCAGATCCCCCCGGAGCAGTTTATCGACGCCTTCCGCCGCCTGACCGAAAACGGGGACCAGGTGCTGGGCGTTTTCCTCTCCAGCGACATGTCGGGCACTTACCAGTCCGCCATGATTGCCCGGGAGGTTGTGGATGAGGACAACATCGCCGTGGTGGACTCCCGCACCGTCACCTTCGCCCTGGGGCTGCTGGTGGAGGAGGCCTGCGCCCTGCGGGACCAGGGCCTGTCCCTGGACGAGCTGCGGCAGCGGGTGGAGGCCCTGGCCGGCCAGGTGCGGCTGCTGGCGGTGGTGGACACCCTGAAGTATCTGAAGATGGGCGGGCGCATCTCGGGCGCCACCGCCGTGGTGGGCGGCCTGCTGGGCATCTGCCCCATCATCACCATTGAAAACGGGCTGGTGGCCTCCATCGGAAAGGGCCGGGGCCGGAAGGCCGGCTTCCAGTTCATCGCCAGATGGCTGGAGGAGAAGGAGAAGATCGATACCGGCCTCCCCGTGGCCTTCGGCCATTCCAACGCGCCTCAGGTCATGGCCGACTGTATGGAGTTCTTCCGGGAGCAGACCATGGGGGCCCGGCTGTGCCCCATGGACATCGGCTCGGTGGTGGGCACCCATGTGGGACCCGGCGCCGCCGGACTGGCCTTCTTTGTCAAGGAATAAAGACGCGCAAAGAGTTGTTCCGCCCTCCGGCCAGAGCCGGCGGGCGGAACTTTTTTTCTTGCGCCGGGGGAAAAAGCGCGGTATCATAATGTCTGCTGAATAAACCGCTTTGCGGTTTATTCGTGCGGCAGCAGCCGCACAATTCGATCAAAAGGGCCATTCTCAGCCCTTTTGATCGAATTCAGGCATTGTTACAATGCGTATTTCCGATGAAGCGCCGCAGCGCTTCATCGGAACGTGCAAGGTTTTTGGG
>JALEZN010000120.1 GCA_022772585.1 Clostridiales bacterium | reverse complement strand
CGTTTGGGGTGATAGGACTGGCCGGCGGTCACATAGGATAGTCTGAAGTACAGGCAATGAGAGGAGGGGCGCCAATGGAAGAGCGGGTGGCCGATCTGCGCTGCAAGGAAGTGATCAGCATCACCGACGGGAAGCGCTATGGATATGTGGGAGATGTGGAGATCGATCTGGAGAGCGGAAGGCTCCTTGCCCTGGTGGTACCGGGGCGGCTGCGTTTTTTTGGACTGCTGGGACGGGAGGAGGACCGGCTCTTTCCGTGGGACTGCATCCGGCGGTTCGGCGAGGATATCATCCTGGTGGAGGACTGCCCGCGGGAGAGCCTGCCGGAAGGAGAGGAGAAAACGATCAGGCAAAAGCGGAAATAAAAAGAAGATAAACGGCAATATTTCTGTATATAATGCTGGTTTTTCGAGAGAAATGCCCCGAGAACGGGAAAAAAGAGCGGAAATATGAAGGAAACACTTTACCTTGTGAAAAGATGTGATATAATAGCGTGTAGAGCGCAGGAATAAAAATTGAACTTTACAGTGTGTTAAAATAAACACATATACTTTTTATAGGAGAGACCAATATGTGCGGTATCGTCGGTTTTGTTGGAAGGGAAGAGGCGGCCCCCATTCTGCTGGATGGCCTGCGCCGCCTGGAATACCGGGGCTATGACTCGGCGGGGGTGGCGGTCTACCATCCTGAGGACGGACTGCAGGTGGTCAAGACCAAGGGACGCATTCAGGTCCTGGCCGGCCAGGTGGAGGCACGGGGCGGCGTCCGGGGTACCATCGGGCTGGGCCACACCCGGTGGGCCACGCATGGAGAGCCTTCGGACGTGAATTCCCATCCGCATGTGAGCGAGAACGGACGCATTGCAGTGGTGCACAACGGCATCATCGAGAACTACGCCGAGATCAAGGAATTTCTCCAGTCCACCGGTGTGCATTTTGCCTCGGAGACCGATACCGAGGTAGTGGCGCAGCTGCTGGAGTACTATTATGACGGCAATATTCTGGACGCGGTGACCAAGGTGCTCCACCGCATCCAGGGTGCCTACGCCCTGGGCATCCTGTGTGCCGACTGCCCCGACCGCCTCATCGCCGCCCGGAAGGACAGTCCGCTGATCCTGGGCTTCGGCGACGGCTTCCATGTGATGGCCTCTGACGTGACGGCGGTCATCAAGTACACCCGGGACGTGTGTTATCTGGATGACGGCGAGATCGCCGAGCTGACCGCCGACCACGTGTGGGTGTACGACGCCTATCTCCGCCCGGTGCAGAAGGAGCACCGCCATGTGGACTGGGAGATCTCGGCCGCCGAGAAGGGCGGATATGAGCATTTCATGCTCAAAGAGATCATGGAGCAGCCCAAGGCGGTGCGGGACACCCTCTCTCCCCGCATCCAGGACGGAGAGGTGGTGCTGGACGGGCTGGACTATCCGGCGGACTACCTGCAGGATCTGGACAAGATCTACATCATTGCCTGCGGCTCCTCCTACCATGTGGGAATGGCGGCCAAGTACACGCTGGAAAAGCTGCTGCGCAAGCCGGTGGAGGTGGCTCTGGCGTCGGAGTTCCGCTACTGCGACCCTATCGTCACCAAACGCACCCTGGCCCTGGTCATCAGCCAGTCCGGCGAGACCATCGATACCCTGGCCGCCATGCGGGAGGCCAAACGCCTGGGGGCACGGGTGCTCTCCATCGTCAATGTGGTGGGCTCCACCATCGCCCGGGAGTCGGACGACGTGCTCTACACCTGGGCCGGTCCGGAGATCGCCGTGGCCACCACCAAGGCCTATTCCACCCAGCTGGTGGTGATCTACCTCATCGGATTGTGCTTTGCCCGGCGGATGGGGACCATCCCGGCGGAGGAATACGCCGCCGTGCTGGAGGAGCTGCAGCGGTTGCCCGACAAGCTGGAGCAGGTGCTGGAGCAGCGGGAGCGCATCCAGTATCTGGCCTCCATCTACTTTAACCATCCCTCGGTGTTTTTCATCGGGCGCAACATAGACTACGCCGTGGGGCTGGAGGCCTCCCTCAAGCTGAAGGAGATCTCCTACCTCCACTCGGAGGCCTACGCTGCCGGCGAGCTCAAGCACGGCACCATCTCCCTCATCGAGCCGGGCACCCTGGTCATCGCGCTTGCCACCTATGGAACGCTGTTTGAAAAGACCATGAGCAACGTGGTGGAGGTGAAGAGCCGGGGGGCAGACGTGCTGGGCCTGACCACCGCACCGCTGGAGAAGGCTATGGCCAAGGTGGTGGACCATACCATCACGGTGCCTGAGATCCACCCCATGCTGCTGCCCTCGCTGGACGTGGTGCCCATGCAGCTGCTGGCCTACTATGTGGCTCTGATGCACGGCTGCGACATCGATAAGCCCCGGAATCTGGCAAAATCCGTGACGGTGGAGTGACCGCTGCCGGCTTTGCACAGGGCGGGAGGCCTTTGAAAGGACAAAGGGCCCCGTCTGATATATCACGCAATGGAGGTATCCCAAACTGTGAAAAAACTGATCTCTCTGGCGCTGACGCTTGCTCTGGCGCTGTCCCTCTCCGCCTGCGGCGGTTCTCCTGCCGCACCGTCCTCTGTCCCCTCCGCGGCCCCCGGTGGGGAGAGCGCCGCGCCCGCGGCCGAGCCCAGAGTGGTGAACTACGGCATGTCCAACGCCTGGGATTCCCTGATGCCCTACAACAGTCCGTCGGGCAGCAATTATTCCCGCATGGTCTACGACAAGATCTATGACCGCCTGGCCTATGTCCATGCCGACGGAACGGTGACCCCCCGGGCCGCCGACTCCTGGGAGAGCGCCGACGGCGGATTGTCCGTGGTGTTTCACCTCAATGAGAAGGCCGCGTTCCACGACGGAACGCCTGTCACAGCGCAGCACTGGGCGGACACCATCGCCCTGATGACCGATCCCGACTGCCCCGCCGTGGGCCGCTCGGTGTTCTCCTGCCTGGCCGGGACCGACGCCTCCGGCGCTCAGGCAGCAGGGGAGACCCTGGGCGCTCAGGCGGTGGACGAGCATACCCTGAAGCTGACCTTCAAATCCCCCACTACGCCGGAGGATTTCCTGCTGGACAAGAACCGGGAGTTTTATGTCCTGCCCACCCACCTGCTGGAGGGCGTGGCCCCGGCGGAGGTGATGGAGCAGGAACTGTGGGCCGCCCCGGTGGGCTCCGGGCCCTGTGTGTTCCAGTCCGAGGTGACGGGCAGCACCCTCACCCTGACGGCGAATGCCGATTACCAGCTGGGCGCGCCGGGGTTTGACACCCTGGTCATCACTGTGATGGACAAGTCCAGCCTGCTTACCGCCCTTATCGCCGGGGACCTGGACTACTACGCCATCGGCGGCAGCGTGTCGGCGGAGAACGCCCCTGCCGCCGAGAGTGCCGGCCTGACGGTGCAAAAGGGTACTGTGCCCAACACGTTCTATGAGCTGATGCTCAACAATGAGACCATCCCGGACGCCAGGGTGCGCCGGGCCATGGAGCTGGCGCTGGACAAGGAGCTGCTGTGCCAGCAGTCCACCGGTGGAAACGGCGTGGTCACCGGCACCTCTGTCTTGCCCATCTGCGCCTTTTATGCCGGAGACTACAACACCGCCTATGACCCCGAGGGGGCAAAGGCTCTTCTGGCCGAGGCCGGATATGACGGCACGGGCTACCGTCTGGCCTGTACTTCCAACCGGGCCGGCCTGGCCGCACTGATGCAGCAGCAGTTCCAGGAGGTGGGGATCAACGTGACCATCGACACGGTGGATTCGGCCACCATGTTCTCCGGCATGGCCGACGGCACCTATGACATGGGCATTGCCAGCCATACCCCCAGCGCCCTGCCCCTGTGGTTCACCGCCACCCGCTTCTCCGAGGGGAACAATATCTTCCATGTGGCCGACCTGGCCCCCTATGAGGAGCTGATCGGAACTGTGGCCAATGAGACCGACGCCGCCGCCCGGAAGGAGGCCGTCCAGGCTCTGGAGGACCTGCTGGCCAGTGAGCGGCCCTTTATCCCGCTGTGGTTCGGTACTGCCCTCCACGTGGAGTCCCCCACGGTGAGCGGCATCGACTACCCCTCCGCCAGCTTCTCCAACGAGAACGTGTGGGAGTGGGTCAGGGAATAAGGAATAGGGACGGAGCGGCTGCCCCGGACCCGTCCAAACCAAGTATAGAGACCTCCGTAGGGCCCTGAGCGGCCCATGCTCCCGCCGGGAGCCGGAAGTGCAGGAGGAATTGATTTGATTCGCTATATTCGTACCCGGCTTTTTACCGTGATCCCCGTGTTTTTCGGCATCACGCTTCTTGTGTTTTTGTTCCTCGACCTGGGACCGGGCACCATCGCCGACCTGATGGGCGAGGGAGGCGGTTCCGTCGATGCGGACCGGGCCGCCGTGGAGGCCAGGCTGGGTCTGGACCAGCCCCTGCCGGTGCGCTACGCCCGCTGGCTGGGCGGCCTGCTCCGGGGGGATCTGGGCAAGTCCTATCAGACTGGCCGTCCGGTGGCGGATACGATCGCCCAGCGGGTGATGCCCTCCATCATCCTTACCGGCACCGGGGTGGTGCTGGCAGTGGCCCTTGCGGTGCCTCTGGGAGTGCTGGCGGCCTGGAAGCCCCGCTCAGGGTGGGACAGGCTGGCCACCCTCTCCTCCATGGTCAGCGCCGGCGTTCCCGGCTTCCTGCTGAGCCTGATGGCGGTGTACCTGTTTTCCGTGGGCCTGGGCCTGCTGCCCTCCTCACGGATGTACACCACCGGCAGCAGCGGTACCCTGCCCGATCTGCTCCGCCACCTGATCCTGCCCGCCGGCGTGATCTGCGTGAGCAACATGGGCAGCCTGGTGAAGCAGACCCGCAGCGCCTGCCTGGAGGTCCTGGGCGAGGACTATATGCGTACCGCCTGGGCCAAGGGGCTTAAAGACCGGGCCGTCATGACCCGGCACATGCTCCGGGGGGCCCTTATCCCCATTTTGACCACTATCCTCAGCCACATCCCCCACATCATCGGCGGCTCGGTGGTGGTGGAGCGGGTCTTTGGCTGGCCGGGGATGGGCAGCCTGATGTTCTCCGCCATCATGAGCCGGGACTTCAACCTGGTCATGGGGGTGACGGTGGTCATCGCCCTGACGGTGCTGTGCACCAACCTGCTGCTGGATCTGGTCTATGGACTGGCCGATCCCCGGGTGCGGTATGGGAGGGGCGCGGTATGAACGGATATAACGCGAGCGGGGTATTCGCCCGCTTCCGCCGGGACCGCCGGGCCATGCTGGGCCTGTATATCCTGCTGGCGGAGCTGCTTCTGGTGCTCCTTCTGCCCCCGCTGATGGGGCTGGAGCCCAATGTGACCGACCGGGCAGCCGGCTTCTGGGCCGCGCCCTCGGCACGGCACTGGCTGGGGACCGACGACGTGGGCCGTGACCTGTTTGCCCGGCTGATCTGCGGCGGACGGATCTCCATGCTGGTGGGCTTTGCCGCCGCCGCCATCAGTGTGGCGGTGGGCGTGCCCCTGGGGCTCATCGCCGGATACCGGCGGGGGGCGTGGGAGTTCTGCATCATGCGGTGCGCCGACGTGTTCCAGAGCTTCCCCAGCATCGTGCTGGTGCTGTGCATGGTGGCGGTGGTAGGTGCCTCGGTGTGGAACATCATCCTGGTCATCGGACTGCTGGGCTGGACCTCCGTGGCCCGGCTGGTGTACGGCAACACCCTGTCGGTGCGGGAGAAGGAGTATATCCAGGCGGTCCGGGCCCTGGGAGGCAGTACCGCCACCGTCCTGCGGCGGAACGTGCTGCCCAATGTAGTCTCTCCCGTGTGGGCTGCCCTGTCCCAGCGCGTGGGCCGGGCCATTTTGTCAGAGTCCAGCCTCAGCTTTCTGGGCGTGGGCATCCGTACCCCCCAGGCGTCCTGGGGCAATATGATCCAGTACGCCACCAATCCGGCGGTCTTTGCGGGAAAGCCCTGGGTGTGGCTCCCGCCCGGACTGTGTATCGTGGCGACGGTGATCGCCCTTCAGTTCGTGGGGGACGGCCTGCGGGACGCCCTGGATCCCAAATGGGCGCCGGCCTGCGCTGCCGAACAGCCCCTGGTCTGCCGTGACACGCCGGAGGAGCTGCTGCGGGAGGTGGACGGAGCGTCCCACAGCGGGCTTTTGGGCCGCGGAATGTCAACGAAACGAATGAGCGCCGATCAGATCACCTGAGTGCAGCAAAAGGCGCCCCTGTGAAAAACAGGGGCGCCTTTTCCGCGTCCGGACGGCCCGGTCATACTAAAACCTGTTAAAAAGCTTGAAACGCTTTTGATAGCGCGAAGCGCGTCAGGTTTTTATGAGACGCCGTGACGCACGCATGTGCGGCACGAGCATGCCCAGCATGCGGGATTTCAAATAAAGCATTTTATTTGAAATCAGTATCAGAAGCCCATGGTGTCGCTGAGATCGTCGGCCAGCTCACCGACGGTGCGCATGGCCTTGCGGGCTTTGCGCTTCAGATCGCGCTTTTTGGGCTCCATGGCCATGGAGAGCGCGGCGCCTGCCAGGATGCCAAGTCCCATGCCGCCGAGAAAGGGGTGCTGTGTCATTATACATTCCTCCCTTGCTGCCCGCGGTATGAATCACCCGGGACAGGATACTGCTATTCTTCCCGGAAAGACAGAAAAATGCGTTGCTAAATAATGTCACAGAGTACGGTATGCGCAGAGCGCAGGGAGGATTGAAAGATGGAGCGTTCACTAAGGGACTGGCGGGACGTGGGGGACGGGGAGTGCGCCGTAGAACCCGGGTTCCATCCGTTCGGCCTCTGTCCGGTTTATGGGACAGGGTGCGACCGGGAGAAGTGCCCGCACTGGAAGCATGACATACCGACAGGAGGGAGACACTACATGACCAGAGAGGAACGGCGCACAGCCCGGTTTCAGGAGGGAGCCAGGGCCATGACAGCGGACGAGCGGGAGGCCATGAGAGCCGCCCTGGACGCCGCCATGGAGCTGAAAGACCCGCTCGAAAGGTGGA
>JALEZN010000115.1 GCA_022772585.1 Clostridiales bacterium | reverse complement strand
GCCATGGACATCGTCATCCGAAACACGGGCGAAGTGCCCATTTACGACCAGATCACCCGCCAGGTCAAGGGCCTGATCCTGAAGGGTGAGCTGCGGGAGGGGGAGGCCCTGCCCTCCATGCGGCTGCTGGCCCGGGATCTGCGGATCTCGGTGATCACCACCAAGCGGGCCTATGAGGAGCTGGAGCGGGAGGGCTTCATCACCACCGTTCCGGGCAAGGGGTGCTTCGTGGCGCCCCGGAACCTGGAACTGGTGCGGGAGGACGCCCTGCGCCGGGCGGAGGAGCATCTCTCCGCCGCGGTGGAGGTGGCCCGCACCGGGGGCGTCACCCTGGAAGAGCTCTCACAGACCCTGACTATCCTGTATGGAGAGGAAACACTATGAAAACTGACAATGCCATTGAGATATCCCATCTCACCAAGGATTACGGCTCCTTCCGGCTGGATGACGTATCCCTTACCGTGCCGGGAGGCACCATCCTGGGCCTGATCGGGGAGAACGGGGCGGGAAAGACCACCATTATCAAGTGCATCCTGAACCTGATGGGCACGGACGGCGGCCAGATCAGGATATTTGGGCTGGACCATGCGGCGGACGAGCGGGCGGTAAAGGAGCTGGTGGGCGTGGTGCTGGACGAGTGTCCCTTCCATCCCATGCTCACCGCCGGCCAGGTGGGCGATATCCTGTCGGGGATGTATGCCTCCTGGGACGGGAAACTCTTCCGGAGCTATCTGGAAAAATTCGAGCTGCCCGGAAAAAAGACAATAAAGGAGTACTCCCGGGGCATGAAGATGAAGCTCTCCATTGCCGCAGCCCTGGCCCACCGGCCCCGGCTGCTGCTGCTGGACGAGGCCACCAGCGGCCTGGACCCGGTGGTGCGGGACGCCATCCTGGACGAGTTTCTGGACTTTATCTCCGATGAGGAGCACGCTATCCTGCTCTCCAGCCACATCACGTCGGACCTGGAGAAGGCGGCCGACTACGTGGCCTACCTGCACCACGGAAAGCTGGTGCTCCAGGGGGCCAAGGACGAGCTGCTGGCCGACCACGGCCGCCTGGCCTGCACCCGGCAGGAGCTGGAGCGGGTGGACCCGGCCTTCGTTGTGGGCGTGCGGTCCAGCCAGTACCGGTGCGAGGCCCTGATCCGCAGCCGCCGGGACTTCCGCCGCCTTTACCCGGAGCTGACGGTAGACCCGGCGGATCTGGAGGATATCATGGTGTTTACCACAAGGGGGGAACAGGTATGAACGGCCTGCTGAAAAAGGAATTCTTCGTGTTGCGCAAACAGCTGCGCACCTGGACGCTGCTCTTCGTGCTCTACGCGGCCATCGCGGTCACCGGCGTGTGGGGGCCCTATATCCTGACAACTCTGGTGACGGTGATGACTCTGATGACCCCTCTGTCCGCCTTTGGTTATGACCAGTCCACCGGATGGGAGACCTTTGTGGCCACCCTGCCCGGCGGGCGGGAGAAGGCGGTGGGCGCCCGCTACCTGTTCTGTCTGCTGGTGGACCTGGCTGCGGCAGCGCTGGCCCTGGGACTGACCCTGCTGCTGGGCCTGCTGGGGTTGGCGGACGTAGCGCTGGACGAGGCGGCGGCCAGCACGCTCTCCTGCGCCGCCGTGGCGCTGCTGATGATCGCGGTGGCGCTGCCCCTGTGCTACAAGCTGGGGGTGGAAAAGGCCAGAGTGGTGTATATGGCGGTCTTTCTGGCAGCTTTCGGCGGCGGTCTGGCCCTGGTGAATCTGCTCTCCGGCCGCATCGCCCTGCCGGCGTGGCTGGGCTATGCCCTGCTGGCCGCCGTTGTGCCGGTGCTGGCAGTTGTGATGTACCTGTCCTACCGGACGTCGGTCTCCATCCTGCGGAAAAAAGAGTACTGAGACGCCCCTTGCTCCCGGCGAAGGTTCGTGCTAAACTGGAAAAAACGAGCCTGCGGCATTGGTTTTCCGCCGCCGGGCGGGGAGGAGTGAGGGATATGACGGAGGTATCCGCCGGGATCATCCGGGACCGGCTGGGCCGGGTGCTCATCTGCCGGCGGAAGGAGGGCAGCAACGCCCACCTGTGGGAGTTCCCCGGCGGCAAGCGGGAGCCGGGGGAGGACGCCGCCGCCTGCCTCATCCGGGAGTGCCGGGAGGAGTTGGGTGTGGAGCTGGAGACCGGAGATGTGCTGGCCAGGTACGTCCAGGCCGGGCCGGAGCGGGTGCTGTCCTTCACTTTCCTCAACGCCCGCATCATCCGGGGAAAGCCCGTCCTCCGGGTCCATGAGGCCATGGAGTGGGTCTTTCCCGCCGATCTGAAATACTATCCCTTCTGTGAGGCAGACGCGGCCATCCTGGGCCGTCTCACAGACTGAACTGAAATTCAGCAGGCCCCGCGCCGGAGGGCGCGGGGCCTGCTGCTGCACGATATCCGGTTGCGGGAGCGGCGGGGCTTTTGGGCCCTGCCGCTCCCGTTTGATTTGCGGCGCGGCGTACCTGGGCCTATGCGGCCATATGCTCCGACGCGATACGCTTCATGGGTTTGATGAGAAACAGGCAGACCAGGACGGTCAGCACATCGGCGGCGGGCTGGGAAAGATAGATGCCGGTGACGCCCAGCAGCTTGGGCAGGGTCAGAATAAACGGCACATAGAACAGTCCCTGGCGGATCAGAGAGAGGAAGAGCCCCATTTTGGACGAACCGATGGTCTGGAAGGTGATGGTCATCATATAGCACAGGCCGAAGGCGGGGAACAGGATGACCTGGGAGAAGAGCAGCTTGGCGCCGTAGTCCACGATAATGGGGTTGCGGTTAAAGAGCATGATGAGGGGGTGGGATAGGACGATATAAGCGGCAGCCACTACTGCTGCCAGCACCAGGGAACCCTTCAGGGCAAAGCGGACAGAGTCATGGAACCGCTTCTCGTTTTTGGCGCCGAAGGCATAGGAGGCCACGGGCTGATAGCCCTGCATGAAGCCCATGATGACGTAGCTGCCGATGAGGATCAGACGCTGCACCACGCCGTAGGCGGCCATCAGCTCGGTGGAATCGGCCATGGGCTTGATAGCCATGTTGGTCAGAGCACTGGCCAGAGCCAGGCAGATCTGAATGATGGCGGTGGGTATGCCGATAAGGGTCACGGTCTTGATGAGCTTCCAGCTGGGCTTGAAGGCCTTCAGACGGAGCTTGATGATGGATTTACCGCTGAGGTAGAAGCCTGCCATGATGAAGAAGGTGACGAACTGGGACACGGTGGTGGCCAGGGAAGCGCCGGCCACCTTCATGCCGAAGCCCCAGTCGAACATGAAGATAGGGTCCAGGATGATATTCAGCGCCGCGCCGGTAATGACGGCAACAGAGGTGATTTTCACGGAAGACTCCGCACGGGCGGCGCAGTTCATGCTCTGGGCGGGCAGATTAGCCAGGGCTGCGATAAACATCCAGAAGGCGTAGTCCTTGGTCTGGCCAATGGTGACGTCATCAGCACCGAAGGTACGCATGACGGGGTCGAGGAAAATAAGGCCAAACACGCAGAGGAATATGCCGATGATGGTGGACACGCCGATGATGGTGGTGACGGTGCGGCTGGCGCCCTCCTTGTCCTCGCTGCCCAGCTGACGGCCGGCCAGAACGGCGGCTCCGGCGGCGAAGATGTTCTCAATGGAGACCATAATAAGCAGCAGGGGAACGGTGACGCCCACGGCGGCCAAAGCCACATCGTCCTTTAACATACCGATATAGGCGGTGTCCACGATGTTGTAGACCGCTTTGGCCAGCAGGGCCAGGGTGGCGGGGATGGCCAGATTTACGATGGCTTTCGAGGGTTTTACCGTGGAAAGCAGGGACTCTCTTGAAGACGGATTATTCTGCATGTTTCTCACCAAATACACCGTAGAGCAGGATATCCAGCTGACGGTGACACCTTTCTTCATGTTCCTGGAGAAGGTCGCTCATGGAGCGCTCTCCGCAAAGATCTGCCTTGAAATGCAGGTTGAAATAGTCCATATACAGCCTGAAATCTTCCACCACCGTGCTGACAGTGAGGCCTTTTCTCAGCGGTTCGCTTTTCAGCAGATCAGTCAGCACGGAAATATTCAGTGCATCAAAGGCCTGGCGGCGCTGTGCGATCTCCTCCCGCAGTGCTGCCGGGGGACGGAACGCAGCGTCGGCAAAAAGGGCCAGGTACAGCGGGTGCTCGGCAAAAAAACGGAGCCTGGCGTCAAAGTAGCCCTGCAGCCGTGCCTGGGCAGAGCCGGCCAGCGACCCGGCTGCGTTTTGCAGATACGCGGTGAAGGCGTCAAAGCAGTGCCCGACGCACAGGAGATACAATTCATCCTTGTCTTTAAAATAGTGATAAATGATCCCCTTTGAGATCCCCTTTTCCGCGCAGACGGTGTTCAGAGAGGCACCGTCATAGCCATTGCGGGAGAATTCCTCCATCGCGGCATCCAGAATGCGCTGTCTGGACAGAGCATTTTTTTCTTCCCGTTTCATAAAGACCTCCAAATAAAAAAGACCATCCGGTCTGTTTCGGATTATAGCACAAACAGACCGGGTGGTCAATTATTTTTCGGCCTGTTTCTGGTGCCGCTGGATTTTCAAAAAGGACCATGGAAAAGCGAAGAGCGGTCGTTCTTCACAATTCCAAACAAGCGTTTTTGCGCAGAAGAGAGAAAATACGGCGTACTGAGTACCGATGATTGAAATAGTAGTACTAATGTGGTATTATGTGAGCATAGTCTTATAAGGATACAAAAGGACTTATGAGGAGTATGACATGGGAAGGACGAACCTCAGTTCTTATATGGAAGTAAAACGCCGGCTGCTGGAGATCTTCCGTACCGAGCGTTTTCCGGACAACAAGCTGCCCTCTGAGGAGAAGCTGGCCAAGCGGCTGGGCATCAGCCTGGTCACACTGCGGGAGGGGATGATGATGCTGGCTCTGGAGGGCTACATCACCAAGCGACACGGCGTGGGCAATTTCGTCCATCCCAGTGTGCTGGACCCGGCCAACCGGCAGGACCAGGGCTTTTCCTTTGCCGATACCTTCCGCCAGAACGGCCGGGAGCCGGGGATGAAGATGCTCTACCTGGGCATGGAGCCGGCGGATGAGCATGCGGCCGGGCGGCTGAACGTCCCTTCCGGGGCCTGGCTGCAGCGGAACGAGACCCTCTACACCGCCGACGGGGAGCCCGGCGTGTTCACCATCAGCCTGCTGCCCGCCGCCATCATCAAGCGGCCCTTCCGGCCGGAGGAGAACAACTGGTATGTCCATGAGAGCATGTGGGACCACTGCGGAAAGCATCTGGCCCATTCCCTCAACGACTACCGGGCCGTCCCCGCCGGGGAAAAGGAGGCGGAGCTCTTCCGCCTGCCCGGGGGAACGCCCCTCCTCTATTGTGAGCAGCTCTTTTATGACCTGCAGGACCAGCCGGTGCTGCTCAATTATCATTATTTTCATCCACAGAACTACGGCATGCGTATCCTGCAGAACTGGGACATCGAATCCGGCCGCTGAGCCGGGAGAGTGAAAGGGGAGACGCTGGGACACGACGCCATCTCAGATACACAACAGGCCGGGGCATGTCTGTCCCCGCGCAGCAAGGAGAAGTGCGTTATGAAATACATTGGAAAGCCCACGCCCACCATCGACGCCGCGGCCAAGGTTACCGGCGAGGCCAGGTATACCGACGACCTGCGCCTGCCGGGCATGCTCCACGGAAAGGTGCTCACCAGCCCCGTGGCCCACGCCCGCATCAAATCCATTGACACCAGCCGGGCGGAGGCTCTGCCCGGCGTCCGGGCGGTCATCACCTATCAGGATTCCCCGGATGTGACCTTCAACCGCATCATGCGGTGGGCAAAAGACCCCCTGCCTGCCACCGAGCGGGTGCTGGACCGGGTGGTCCGCTTCGTGGGGGACGAGGTGGCCGCTGTGGCCGCCGACACCGAGGCCATCGCCCGGAAGGCCGCCGGACTCATCCAGGTGGAGTATGAAGAGATGCCCGCCGTCTTTGATCCGGAGGAGGCATTGAAGGAGGGCGCACCTCTGGTCTATCCCGAGGGCAACCTGCTCAAGGCGCAGCGGGCCGAGTGCGGCGATGTGGACGCCGCCCTGGCAGAGAGCCCGGTGGTGGTGGAGAACCGCTTTGCCACCGCCATGATCCACCATGGCGCCATCGAGCCCCATGTGTGTATCGGCCAGTGGCACCGGGGGGACTTTCTGGAGGTCTGGGAGCCCCAGCAGGGCGTCCACCGGGCCCAGATCATGCTGGGCAAGATCTTCGGCCTGCCCTACACCCATATCACCCTTCACGGGGAGCTGATGGGGGGCACCTTCGGCGGCAAGGACGGCATCCTGCTGGAGCCGCTGACCCTGCTCCTGTCCAAAAAGGCGGGGGGCCGGCCGGTGAAGATCCGCTACAGCCGGGCCGAGTCCATGGTGTCCACCTATACCCGCCACGCCATCAAGCTCTACGGAAAGATGGGCGTGGACCGGGACGGCCGGATGACCGGCTTTGAGATCCGGTCCTTTATGAATTCCGGTCCCTACTGCGGCGGCAGCATCAACGTTCAGTCCGCCATGTGCGGCAAGATGTTCAAGGTCTATCAGACGGAGAACCAGCGCTTTGACGGCAAGGCAGCCTATACCAACACCCCGGTAGGAGGCGCCATGCGGGGCTTCGGCTCTCCCAAGGTGTTCTCTACGCTGGAGCTGTTGGTGAACAAGGCGGCCCGGGCGGTGGACATGGACCCGGTGGAGTTCCGTGAAAAGAATCTGGTGCGGCCCTACGGGCTGGACCGGGGGGCCAACGATACTCTGGGCAACGCCCGGGTCCACGACTGTCTGCTCCGGGGCGCCGAGCTCTTTGACTGGAAGCGGAAGTGGGCGGAGCGCAAAAGCCTGGAGGACGGGCGCTATGCCTACGGCTACGGTGTGGCCACCGCCCTCCACGGAAACGGCGTGGCCCCCTTCGCACCTGACATCACCGTGGCCGAGCTGATGCTTCACGAGGACGGCTCGGTGCTGCTGCGCACCGGCCTCACTGACCACGGCGCGGGTACCTATACCCTGATGAAGCAGATCGTGGCCGAAACGCTGGATATCCCCTTCGACCAGATCGAGCTGACCCATTCGGACACCCATACCTGTCCCTACGACATGGGCTCCGGCGCCAGCCGGAACACCTGGTCGGGCGGCGCGGCGGTGGAGACCGTCTCCCGCCAGATGGCCAATACCCTGCTGGAAGTGGCCGCCGCCATGCTGGGCTGCGGGAAAGAGGCCGTCCGGTTTGAGGACGGGCGCTATTTCACGGACGGAGATGACCGCCGGCTCACCCGGGCCGACCTGGCGTGCTACGCTTACGACAAGCAGAAACGCAAGATCCTGGAGACCGTGTCCTACTGCTCCGACCACAACGCCGGTTCCTACGGCGCCCACTTTGCCAAGGTCCGGGTGGACAAGGAGACCGGCGAGGTGAAGGTAATGGACTATCTGGCGGTGTGCGACGTGGGCACCGCCCTCAACCCCATGCTGCTGGAGGGACAGATCGAGGGCGCCATCCTGATGGGTATGGGCATGGCTCTCTTCGAGGGGATTGAGCTGGATGATAAGGGCAAACCTGTCAACGCCAGTTTTCGGAAGTACCGGATGCCCCGCTCCACCGATGTGCCCCCCATCACCATCCGCTTTGTGGAAGAGTTTGAGCAGGGCGGCCCCTATGGCGGCAAGAGCATCGGCGAGGCCTCCATCGTCCCCGTGGTGCCCGCCATCGTGGGCGCGGTGAACGACGCCCTGGACCGGGAGCTGGAGGTTTTGCCCCTGACCCCGCAGCGGGTGCTGGAGGCTTTGGCAGAGAAGAAAAACTGTCCGCAAAAGCATTGAAAGGCAGAACAGGAAGTATTATAATAGAAGAATGAAAACGATTACATGCAGCATAATCTTCTGAAAAGAAAAGAGAAAAAAGGAGTGCGTGAAAGATGGTAAAGATCCTCGGTATCTGCGGCAGCCCCCGGAAGAAATCGGCCTACACCGCGCTGAAGGCCGCGCTGGAGGCGGCTGAGGCCACCGGCGACGTGGAAGTGGAGCTGGTGGAGCTG
>JALEZN010000087.1 GCA_022772585.1 Clostridiales bacterium | reverse complement strand
GCATACGCCGAAAAGAACGGCGTCGGGACCTTCGGTACGATACAGCTTTTTCATGGGAATGCCTCCTTTTGCTTGTTGAATCCAGATTACCAGACCGGGTTTAAAACTTTCTTCGCCGGGGCTTAAAGTTTCATTAAATTTGGCAGGGCGCTTTTTGAGCGGAAAACCGGTCTGCCCGGCCGGAAAAACGCATAGGATGCCCTGTGGGAGGTGAGGGATTTGTCTCGTCTGCTTGCCAGACCGTGGGCCCGGGATCTGCTGATGGGCCTGGCGCTGCTATGCGCCCTGCTGTCGCTGCTGCTGTGGCCTGGGGAGGCCATGGAGGCCGCGAAGAGCGGATTGACCCTCTGCTACAATGTGATCGTGCCGTCCCTCTTTCCTTTTTTCGTCCTCTCCTCCCTGGTGGTGGAGCTGGGCCTGGCCGGGTATCTGGGGCGAATGCTGGAGGGAGTCATGCGGCCTCTCTTCCATGTCAGCGGGGCCTGCGCGTCAGCTCTGGCGCTGGGCTTCATCGGAGGGTATCCGGTGGGTGCCCGGACGGCCATCAGTCTCTATGAGAAGGGGATGTGCACCCGGACCGAGGCCGAGCGGCTCCTGGCGTTCTGCAATAATTCAGGCCCGGCCTTTATCCTGGGCGTGGTGGGGGCCGGCATTTTTTCCAGCAGCCGGGCGGGGGTGCTGCTCTATCTGGCCCATGCCGCCGCGTCGGTGTGCGTGGGGGTCCTGTTCCGCTTCTACAGGGCCGGGGACCGGAAGGGGAGGGAGCAGAAGGTCTCCCCCCAGTTCCAGGCCAGACGGTTCACCGCCGCCTTTACCGACTCGGTGAAAAACTCCTTCCTCTCCACGCTGAATATCTGCGCTTTCGTGGTCTTTTTCACGGTGGTCATCCGGATGTGCTTTCTCTCGGGCGCGCTGCCCGCCCTGGCCGCCCTGCTGGGGCGCTTGCTCGCGCCGCTGGGATTTGACGTGATCTGGGCCCAGCGGCTGCTCACCGGCGTGCTGGAGCTCTCCTCCGGCGTGTGGACCCTGGCCGGGGAGGGGACCTTGACAGGCCGGCTGTCCATGGCGGCCTTCATGCTGGGGTGGGCAGGGATCTCGGTCCACTGTCAGGTCCTCTCCTTCCTGGGCGGGAGCGGCCTCTCCGCAAGGACCTACCTGGCGGGAAAGTTCCTCCACGGAGCCTTCGCCGCGGCTTTCACCGCCGTTCTGACCCGGGTGTTCCCGCTGAAGGAGGCAGTGTCCTCCCTGCTGGTGCAGCAGGTGGATGACCTGGCGTGCCTGGATTTTCACACCGCCCTCACCATATCCACAGTGTGTGCCTGGATGACCTTCCTGTTTTTCCTGCTTCTGGCCGCGGCGGCCCTGGGGAAAGGGTCTGTTCACAGGCGAAAGAGCGTGCTATAATAATGTCTACTGAATAAACCGCTTTGCGGTTTATTCACGCGGCGGCGGCCGCGCAATTCCATAAAAACGGCTCAAAGGAGCCGTTTTTATGGAATTCAGCCATTGTTACAATGCGTATTTCCACTGGAGCACCGCGGCGCTCCAGTGGAAGGTGCAAGGTTTTTGGACAATTTAGTTCAAAAACCTTGCACTTGAACAAAGCCGCAAGCCTTGAAAGCCTTGGCTTTCAAGGCTTGCGGCTTTGTTCAGTACGCATTATAATACGATTGATCGGTTGGGCTGCACTGCGGCCCTGTGAAACCGGCTGGAACCATGCTGCGCCAGAGCCCGGAACGGAGCGGCGGACGGGAAGTGAGGTCACGCAATGCTGTTCAAAAAGGATATGGAGCCCCGTTGCGCCTACTGCGCCCGGGGGACCCAACTGGAGGGGAACGCCATCCTCTGCAAGAAAAAGGGCGTGGTGGAGGCCGGAGGACATTGCCGTGCCTTTCAGTACGACCCGCTGAAGCGGGTGCCTCCCCGCCCGGCCGTGCTGGACCTGAGCCGGCTGGAGGACGAGGATTTCTCCCTGTAGCGGTGTGAGCCCCGGAGCCGGATACCCGGCTCCGGGGCTTTTGCGCAGTCCGGCCGCCTTGAATTCCTACCGCTTCCGTCGTATAATATAGGACAATGGATCATAGGCGCCGCGCGGCGGCGCACACCGGCAAAAGGACTCTAGAGAGGTGAGGACCATGAAAATTTCCACCAAGGGGCGGTACGCCCTGCGGGTCATGATCGATCTGGCGGCCCATCAGGACGACGGCCTGATTCCGCTCCACGAGATTGCGGCGCGGGAGGGGATCACAGTCAAATACCTGGAACAGATCATTGCCCTGCTCAGCCGGGCGGGCTTTCTCCAGAGCGTGCGGGGCAAGAGCGGAGGCTACCGCCTGATGCGCGCCCCTGAGGAGTATACCGTGGGGGAGATCCTGCGGGCCACTGAGGGCAAGCTGGCCCCCGCCGTGTGCGTGGAGGGGGACGGCCATCTCTGCCAGCGGGACGGGAGCTGCCCGGCCAGGGACTTCTGGAACGAGTTCTATGACACCATCAACACCTTCCTGGACAGCAAGACCCTGCGGGACCTGACGCCGGGCGGACATAGTCACAGAAGTTGAAAAATAACCTGTTGTTTTTCAACGGACAGGCGCTGCCCGCCGGCATGATATTCCTTTTGAACTTCTTTGATGATAAGCGCTGACCTGTGGGGCAAAAATAAATATGAAGATATGGCATTTCCCGCTTGACAAAGAAGATAGAAGTCTTTATAATTCATATTAAACAAGTAGGAATAATGGGGATTAAAATATAACGAGTTCCGCAAGGAGGTTTTTCTATGTATGTATACGCGGACAACGCGGCCACCACCGCCATGAGCGACGCCGCAGTCCGGGCCATGCTGCCCTATTATAAGGAAATCTACGGGAATCCGTCCAGCCTGCACAGCGTGGGCCAGCGGGCGGCCGAGGCCCTGGCCGACGCCCGCGCCCGGGTAGCCGCCTGCCTGGGAGCCCGTCCGGAGGAGATCTACTTCACCTCCGGCGGCAGCGAGGCCGACAACCAGGCCATCCGCTCTGCCGCCCTGCTGGGCGCCCGGAAGAACAAGCGCCATCTCATCTCCACGGCCATCGAACACCACGCAGTGCTCCACACCCTGAAGAAGCTGGAGCGGGAGGGCTTTGAGGTCACCCTGCTGGACGTGGGACCGCAGGGGATCGTCGCGCCGGAGGCGGTGGCCGCCGCCATCCGGGAGGACACTGCCCTGGTGACCGTCATGTACGCCAACAACGAGGTGGGCACCATCCAGCCCATTGCAGAGATCGGGGCCGTCTGCCGGGAGCGGGGCGTTCCCTTCCACACCGACGCCGTGCAGGCAGTGGGCCACCTGCCTATCCGGGTGGAGGAGCAGAACATCGACATGCTCTCCCTCTCGGCCCATAAATTCCACGGTCCCAAGGGCGTGGGCGCCCTCTACTGCCGTAAGGGACTGACCCTGCTGCCCTTTGTGGAGGGCGGCACCCAGGAGCGTGGCCGCCGGGCGGGCACCGAGAATCTGGCCGGTATCGCCGGTATGACCGCTGCACTGGAGGAGGCCACGTCCCACCTGGAGGAGAACGCCGCTTACGTCTCCGGCCTGCGGGACAAGCTCATCGACGGCCTGTCCAAGATCCCCCACAGCAGGCTCAACGGCGACCGGGACCGCCGGCTGCCCGGCAACGTGAACTTCTGCTTTGAGGGCATCGAGGGTGAGAGCCTCCTGCTGCTGCTGGACGCCAAGGGTGTGGCGGCCTCCTCCGGGTCGGCCTGTACCTCCGGTTCCCTGGATCCCAGCCACGTGCTGCTGGCCCTGGGCCTGCCCCACGAGGTGGCCCACGGCTCCCTGCGGCTGACCCTGAGCGAATACAACACCCCCGAGGAGGTGGACCACATCCTGTCCGTGGTCCCCGGCGTGGTGGATTATCTGCGCGATATCTCTCCCGTGTGGGAGGAGCTTGAAAAAGGAGTGAAGACACATGTTATATAGTGAGAAGGTCATGGACCACTTCCAGCATCCCCGCAACCTGGGCAAGATGGAGGACGCCGACGGCATCGGCGAGGTGGGCAATGCCAAGTGCGGCGATATCATGAAGATGTATATCAAGGTGAAGGACGGTATTATTACCGATGTGAAGTTCAACACCTTCGGCTGTGGCTCGGCCATCGCCACCAGCTCCATGGCCACCGAACTGGTGAAGGGCAAGCCCATCACCGAAGCGGTGAAGCTCACCAACCGGGCGGTGGTGGAGGCGCTGGACGGCCTGCCCACCCACAAGATCCATTGCTCCGTGCTGGCTGAGGAGGCCATCAAGGCGGCAGTCAAGGATTACTATGACCGCCACGGCATCGCCTATGACGAGAAGGAGCTGGAGAGCGCCCCGGAGTGCCCCTGCTGTCATTAGGACACACAGCGCACAGAAGCCCGGCGTCCCAAAGGGACGCCGGGCTTCTGATCAGACGGAAGGGAACTGAGCCGGAAGGGGCGCCGCTGTGAGAGCGGCGCCCCTTCCGGCGTTACCGTATTCCGGGGGAGGAATGATCTCAGCGCTGGGGGAGATAGTCCGCCGGGTCCACGGGCAGATCGTTTTTCCACATGGCGAAGTGAAGATGTGGGACCTGCGCGCTCTCGGCGATGGCGGTATTGCCCACGGTGCCCAGCACATCGCCGGCCCTGACCGTGTCGCCGGCCTCCACCAGGGGAGAGGGGGACAGGTTGGCGTAGACGCTGACAAGGCCGTTTCCGTGGTCCAGGGTGACGGTGGTACCCATCAGGTCGTCCTGGAGCACCGAGGCCACCGAGCCGTCAGAGGCGGCCAGGACCTTGGTGCCCATCTCGGCAGCCAGGTCCACCCCCTCGTGGGTGCGCCAGTCTCCCATGGTTTCGTCATAGGCCAGAGCCTCCACGCTGTAGGGATGGACAATATCGCCCTTGACCGGCCAGGTGAAGAAGGAAGAAGCGGCGGACGGGGCGGCCGAAGGAACGGCGGAGGGAACAGGCGTAGACGCGGGTTTTGCCGCGGCGGTGGGAGCGGCAGTGGGTACGGGCCGGGCGGTCACGGACGGACGCTGGGGCTGGAGCGTGTGCTCCGGGGCAGGCGGCGTCACCGTGACCTGCACATGGCCGGCCACAGGGACCTCCTCGTCGGGGGCGGAAAGGGACGTGTAGAGATAATAGCCCGAAATTCCAATTGCGGCGACGCACAGGAACAGGACTATGTAAAAGCCCTTTCCCGCCATAAAGTCGCTGATGCGCTGGTTGAGTGGTTCTTTCATGTGTTTTGCACCTCCGAGCCTATTGTGGACAGAGCGGAGGAGCTTTATACCTGAATATGCAGAAATTTCTAAAAACTGCGGTCTGACGCCGGAGGGGACAGGTTTAATGAAAGTTTAATCTTTTCTTGAGGCTCTTTTTCGGTTTTGCGGCGTATGATAACCAAAGAACGCTTGACCTTCCTCCTGGTGGAAGGTGTAAATTGGTGTTTGCAAAGAAATTTTGAACCTTGTTTCGGAGCGATTGACATATGACGGACTGTCATATATGATGGGGAAGAAATTCCACATCACGGAAAGAGGGGGAGGCGCATGCCCACCGCCACGTTTTTTAACCTGCCCTATGAGAAATGGGAGAAGATCATGCGCTCCGCCCGGGCGGAGTTTGCCCGGGTCCCTTTCAGTGAGGCTTCCATCAATCGGATCGTCCGGGCGGCGGGGATCCCCCGGGGCAGCTTTTACATGTATTTTAAAAACAAGGAGGATCTCTTCCTCTGCCTGCTGGGCTTTTACGCTCTGGCGGTGGAGAAACTGGTCTGCCTGCTGCTGGAGCAGCGGCAGGGCGACTGTTTTGCCGCTATGCTGGATCTGTTCGATTGCAGCCAGAATCAGGATCCGGAAGTGGAGGACAGGGACGATATCCGGGAATTCCTGACCATCCTCCAGCTCAACCACTGGCTCCACGCCGGGCTGCTGTTTCAGGGCGGCATCGGCGCCGAGCATTCCGTCAGCCGGATCCTCGGGAAGGTGGATACCGGGCTGCTGGACCTGAGAGGGGAAAAGGATCTGGAGGAGATGATGGGTCTGCTGGCCCGTATGACCGTGTCGGCCATCGCTTCTGCCGGCGTGACCGACGAGCCCTCCACCGTCCGGCGGCGGCTGGCCAATCAGTTCGAGATCCTCAAGCGGGGCATGTCCGCCAAAACGGCGTGCAGATAGAGAACGCAGGATCCGGGGCATAGCCCCGGGGTAAGGAGAAATCTATGGAAAACCAAGTCAATTCAGAGGTGGCGGTGGCCGAGCCCTCCGCCCCGGCCAAGCCGGAAACGCCCAAATTCAAGGCGCCCCGGAAAAAGCGCAAGTGGGTTAAGCGGGTGATCGCGCTGGCTGTGGTAGTGGCAGTGGGCGTATTCGCGTTCAGGAGCTGCTCCGGCGGCGCCAAACTGGCGGCGGCCGGCAATTATCTCACTGAGCAGGCTGAAATGCAGGACCTGACGGTGGAGGTGTCGGGCACCGGCACCATAGAGCCCATCAATTCCTACAAAGTGACCACCCTGATCCGGGGCGAGGTCCTGGAGGCCCCCTTTGAGGAAGGCCAGACCGTCCGCAAGGGCGACCTGCTCTTCCGCATTGACTCCAAGGATGTAGAGACCGGTATCCAGCAGGCCAGGCTGGCCCTGGAGCAGGCACAGCTTACTTATGATAATCTGAGTAAGAGCGCCAAGGATGCCAAGCTCACTGCCAACGCCTCCGGCGTCATCTCCAGGCTCTATGTGGACCAGGGGGACAACGTGATGGCGGGAGCCCAGGTGGCCGATATCCTGGACCGCTCCACCATGAAGCTGAAGGTCCCCTTCCATGCCTCTGACGCGGCCGGGCTCTCCCTGGGGCAGACGGCCAGCGTGGTGGTGGACGGCACCGCCCAGACCATTCAGGGCACGGTCTCCGAGATCTCGGCCCTGGACGAGGTGGGGGCGGGCGGCACCCTGATCCGCACGGTGACGGTGTCGGTGGCCAACCCCGGCGTCATCACCGACCAGAGCACCGGCACCGCCGCGGTGGGGACCGTCGCCTGCGCCGCCTCCGGCCCCTTTACCTATGCCGCCCAAAAGACCGTGGTGGCCAAGACCAGCGGCGAGCTGGCCGTGCTCTCAGTCAAAGAGGGAGACACGGTGAGCGAAGGGCAGGTCATCGGCTCCTTTGACGCCGACTCCATCACCACCCAGATCGAGAATGCCCGTATCAGCGTGGAGAATGCCAGACTCACCCTCCAGAAGGCCCAGGACAGCCTGGAGGACTATTCCATTACCTCCACCATCGACGGCACTGTCATCGAGAAGAACGTGGATGTGGGGGACAATATCGACGGTACCTCCACTACCACGGCGGCCGCCGGCGTCAGCTATCCTGCCGTCATTTACGACCTGTCCGCCCTCACGTTTGATATGAGCATCGACGAGCTGGATATCAACAAGGTGAAGGTGGGCCAGACTGTGGAGATCACTGTGGATGCCCTGGACGGCAGGACCTATACCGGCACGGTGGATAAGGTGAATATCAACGGAACCACCGCCGGCGGCAAGACCACCTACCCTGTTACCGTCCTGGTGGACGGCGCGCCGGAGGAGCTCTATCCCGGCATGAACGTGTCGGCCCGGATCATTGTGGAGCGAGTGGGCAGGGTGCTGTGCGTGCCGGTGGAGGCTGTGAGCCGGGAGGACGGCGGCTCGGTCCTGGTGCCCGGCGCCGACGCGGTGTATGACGACAACGGCAATATGCTCTCCCCCGGCACCCCCGAGAAGCGCCAGGTCACCCTGGGCCGCAACAACGAGACCTACATCGAGATCGTGGACGGCCTCAGCAAGGGGGAGACCGTGCTGGTAAGCAACCAGAGCACCAATATGATGCAGATGATGATGGGGGGCTAAGCCTTGGAACACCTCATCGAACTCAGAGACGTCTATAAGATCTACCAGATGGGAGAGGAGACCGTCCATGCCCTGGACGGCGTCTCCCTCACCATTGACGAGGGGGAGTTCGTGGCCATCGTGGGCTCCTCCGGCTCGGGCAAATCCACCGCCATGAACATCATCGGCTGTCTGGACGTGCCCACCTCAGGCACCTACCGCCTGGGGGGTGTGGACGTGTCCACCATGGACGACGACCAGCAGGCCGAGATCCGCAACAAGATGCTGGGCTTCATCTTCCAGCAGTACAACCTGATCCCCAAGCTCAACGTGCTGGAGAACGTGGAGCTCCCCCTGCTCTATGCCGGGGCAGGGGCCGACGAGCGCAAGGCCAGGGCCCTGCGTGCCCTGGAGCGGGTGGGCCTGAGCGACAAGTGCAAAAACCTGCCCAGCCAGCTCTCCGGCGGCCAGCAGCAGCGGGTGTCCATCGCCCGGGCCCTGGCCGGAGACCCGTCGGTCATCCTGGCCGACGAGCCCACCGGCGCCCTGGACTCCCGCACCGGGCGGGAGGTGCTCTCCTTCCTCCAGAAGCTCAACCGGGAGGGCAACACCGTGGTCCTCATCACCCATGACAACTCCATCGCCGTCAAGGCCAGGCGGATCGTCCGCCTGCAGGACGGCCGCATCATCTATGACGGCGACGCCCATGATCCACGGGCAGTTGTCCAGCCCGAGGAACTGGAGGACGTTCCTGAGACGGCCGCGGGAGAGGAGGAGTTGGCGTGAACTTCACCCAATCCTTCCGCCTGGCGGTCAAGTCCCTGGTGACCAGCAAGATGCGGGCCCTGCTGACCATGCTGGGCATCATCATCGGCGTGGCCGCCGTCATCATCATCACCAGCCTGGGCAACGGGATGCAGAACTACATGAACGCCCAGTTCGAGGAGATGGGCTCCAACCTGGTCCAGGCTCAGGTGATGAACGACGGCTCCTCCCGCAGCGTGGACGCCGACGACATGTATGCCCTGGTGGACAAATATCCCCAGTATCTCTCCGGCGTCACCCCTTATCTTCAGATCCAGCCGGCGGTGCGCCATGGCTCCGACAAGTTTGAGCGCACCAAGGTCTACGGCGTGGGCGAGACCTTTATGACCGCCCGGGGCGCCACCATGACCGGCGGCGAGCTGGAGGAGGGCCGCTTCCTGAAATATATCGACGTGGAGCGGCGCCAGAATGTCTGTGTCATCGGGGCCTATCTGGCACGGGAGGCCTTTGGCGGCAGCGCCATAGGCAAGACCCTTTCGGTGGGGGGCGAGCCCTATACCGTTATCGGCGTGCTGAAGACGGCGGCTGACATGACCGAGGGCAGTACCGACGACTGCGTCTATATTCCCTACACCAAGGCCGAGAGCCTCGGCGGGAACAGCTATTACAGCCTCTACATGTTTACCAGCACCGACCGGAATACGGCGGCGGCCGCCAAGGGCATCGTGGAGAACCGCCTGTTCAAGACCTTCCAGGATACCGACGCCTACTTTGTCATGACCTCGGCTGAGATGATGGACGCCATGGATTCCATGCTCAGCACCCTGATGCTCATTCTGATCCTCATCGCGGCCATCTCCCTGCTGGTGGGCGGCATCGGCATCATGAACATCATGCTGGTATCGGTGACCGAGCGCACCCGTGAGATCGGCATCCGCAAATCTCTGGGGGCCAAGGGCAAGGACATCCGCAGCCAGTTCATCATCGAGGCGGGGACCACCTCGGCCATCGGCGGGGCCATCGGCATCGTGTTTGGCATCATCATGGCCAACGCGCTCACCGCCGTCATCGGTATGGTGCTGGGCAGCGGAAGCGACGGTTTCGTAGCCATCCCCACGGCCAGCGGCATCGGTGTGGCTTTCGGCGTATCGGTGGGCGTGGGTATTCTCTTCGGCTACCTGCCCGCCAACAAGGCGGCCAAGCTCAATCCCATTGACGCGCTGCGGTACGAATAAAGGAGTGTACGATATGAGAAAACGTATGTTGGCCGGCGTGATCGCGGTGGTGCTGACGGTGGGCCTGCTGCCCGCCGCCATGGCCGCCGCTCCCGCCGATGGCGAGGCCGCCCAGGTCCTCTCGGCCCTGAACATCATGGTGGGCGACCAGAACGGCGAGCTGCATCTGGAGCGCACCGTCACCCGGGCGGAATTCACCCGGATGGTCATCGCCGCCTCCCCGTGGCGGGACAGCGCCGGCGACGCGGCCAGCGTGGCCCCCTATCCCGATGTGCCCCGCACCCACTGGGCGGCGCCCTACATCCAGGCCGCCGTTTCGGGCGAATATATCTCCGGATATCTGGACGGCACCTTCCGGCCTGACAACACCATCACCCTGGCTGAGGGCGTCACCATGGTGCTGCGGCTCCTGGGCTACCAGCCCTCCGATTTCACCGGTGCCTATCCCGCAGGCCAGATGGCGGCCTACCGCAATCTGGAGCTGGATGAGGGAGTCACCGCCGCCCAAAACGACGCCATGACCCGGCGGGACGCCCTCTACCTCTTCTATAACCTGATGACCACCAAGAACAAGACCGGCGTCTATCATCTCAATACCCTGGAGCCCACCCTCAATCTGGTGGGGATGGACGGCACCCTGGACCGGGTGGCCCTGGTGAATTCCGCCATGGAGGGCCCGGTGGTGGCCGAGGGGAGCTGGCAGGGCAAGGTGCCCTTTGACCTTTCCTCCGCCGCCGTGTACCGGGACGGCAAGAGCGCCCCGGCCCAGGCCATCCAGGCTCTGGACGTGGTCTACTGGTCCAAGCCCATGCGCAGCGTGTGGGCCTACAGCAGGCGGGCCACCGGCACCCTGGAGCAGGTGAGCCCCAGCGCTTCCGCCCCCGCCAGCGTGACGGTGGCGGGCAGGACCTACGCCATCGAGAGCGGTGACGCCGCCTACGCCCTCAGCGATCTGGGCGAATTCCGGGTGGGCGACAGCGTGACCCTTCTGCTGGGCCGGGGCGGCGGTGTGGCCGCTGTCCGCTCCGCCGGAGAGGCCCTGGAAGGCTCCACCGTGTACGGCATGGTCACCTCCGTGCAGAACACCGGCTACACCGACAACCGGGGCGATACGTACACCAGCCGTTCCGTGACCGTGTATACCACCTCGGGCGCGGTGAACACCTATCCTACCGACGAGAGCTATTTCAAGGCAGGAGATCTGGTCCGGATCACCACCGAGGGCGGAGCCATCCAGGTCAAGCGGCTCTCTGCCAGCACCCTGTCCGGCAAGGTGAGCGCCGACGGCACGAAGCTGGGCAGCTATGTCTTGGCCGATGATGTGGAGATCCTGGACACCTATGAGGATACCGCCGCCGTCCGGGTGTATCCCAGCCGGCTGGCCGGCGTCAGGCTCACCGAGAGCATGGTGCGCTTCTATGCCACCAATGCCCAGGGAGAGATCCAGCGGCTGATCTTGAAAGATGCCACCGGCGATCTGCATACCTACGGCGTCCTCACCAGCGTCACCGAGATCAGCGCGGGAATGACCACCATGTCCAGCTATGTGGCGGATATTGGGGGGCAGGCGGTGCCCATGGGCAGCCAGACCACCGTATTCGGTGTGAAGAAGGGCCCCTGCCAGATCAAGGGCAGCCTGCAGGCCCCTGACCGCATCTCCAACCTGACCGAGGTGAAGCTGGACAGCGTCACCGGGAACACCGCCCTCTCCTCCGCCAACCGGAGCTATCCTGTCTCCGAGCGCGCGGCGGTGTATGAGGTCCGGGACGGGAAGTACTACCTCTCCAGCCTGACCCGGGTGAGCGGCGGGGACTATACTCTCGCCGGATATTACGACAAGGAGCCGGAGCAGGGCGGACAGATCCGCGTGATCGTGGCCCGGTGATGGAGACCGCCGGAATGTTGAAAAGCCGCGCCTTCCCTGATGGGGAGGCGCGGTTTTCTCATGATAAAATCAGTTGAACTTGTAGATGCGGCGGGCCAGACGGTAGAGCCTGACCGACAGCTTGCGGCCCTGGTAGCCGGGGATGTTGGACACGGCGGACACGGCCCGGTATTTCATCCGGTGGTGGAGCCGGGGATCCACGGTCCGCAGATACTCCCACAGCTGGGTCTTTTTGCCCAGCGCCTCGGGGGAACCGTCGATGATGAGGAAGATGGAGGAGATGGTCATCATCATGGCCAGGTAGTTGAACATGTACCGGCCCAGCTTGGGCAGCTCGGCGCGGACCTTGTTGAGGTCGTGGGCGTCGATCATCAGCCGGGTGACCCGCAGCTGCTGGTCCACCCGGGTGACCATCACCTTCTCGTTTACGCTCTGGTCCGCACGGCCGATAAAGTAGCGGTACAGGTCCAGATCCATGTAGTAAATGGTCTTGACGTAGGGCAGGGGCTGGTAGACGAAGATGTTGTCCACGTAGAAGGTGTGCTTGGGCAGCTCCAGCTTGCAGGCGCGGAGCATCTCGGTGCGGTAGATCACCGAGTGCATCAGCAGGTACTGGGAGGGGCGGAAGCGGCCGATGTCGGCCCAGGTGAAGATCTTGTTTTCGGGGAACACGTTGGTGTACCGCATGACCTTCTGGGTGTTGTCCTCCACATGCTCATAGACGTAGTTGCACACCAGCAGGTCCACCGGCTCGGGCATTTTGGCGAACTCCCGCAGCTTGTCCAGCGCCTTTTTCAGGGCGCCGGTGTCCAGCCAGTCGTCCGAGTCCACCACTTTGTAATACAGGCCCCGGGCGTTGCGCAGCCCCTGGTTCACGCCCTCGCCGTGGCCGCCGTTGGGCTGGTGGATGGCCCGGACGATGTCGGGGTACTTCTCCTGATAGCGGTCGCAGATGGCCGGGGTGTCGTCCTTGGTGGAGCCGTCGTCCACCAGGATGATCTCGATGTCCTCTCCGCCGGAGAGCAGGGTCTCCACACAGTGGTCCATGTAGGCCGCCGAGTTGTAGCAGGGGACCGCAAAGGTAATGAGCTTTTCCACGGGGATCACTCGCCTTCCTTCCGGATCAGGCCATCGCACAGCTCCAGCGCCCGGGCCACGATGGCGTCCATATTGTAATATTTGTACTCGGCCAGGCGGCCCAGCAGGTAAAGGCTGCCGTAACCGTCAGCCAGCGCCCGGTAGCGCTGATAGAGGGCGTTGTTCTCCGGGCTGATGATGGCGTAATAGGGGGTCTCCTCCGGCGCGCCGGTGTAGGCGTGGGAGATCTCCTTGGCGATGGTAGTGCGTCCGGGCAGCTCCTGCCCGGTGAGGTACTTGAACTCGGTGATACGGGTCCACTCCTCGCTGACGGTGTAATTCACCGTGCCGTGGGACTGCCAGAAGTCCACCGGATAGGTCTCGAACCGGAACTCCAGCGTCCGGTAGGGCAGGCGGCCGAAGCGGCAGTCAAAGAGCTCGTCCACCGCGCCGGAGTAGATCACCGGGCCGGTAAAGGGCGCGCCGTCCAGCTCTACGCCGTGCTCCCCCAGGGTGAGGCGGGTACGGGCGTCCACTCCCAGCTCCACCGTGATGTTGGGGTGGTCCAGCATGCGGCGGAAGAGAGGGGTATAGCCCGCCAGGGGCATGCCCTGCCAGGGGTCCTGGAAATACCGGTCGTCCCGGGAGAGGAACACAGGCACCCGGGCGGTGGTGTTGGGGTCGATCTCCTCAGGAGACTGGTCCCACTGCTTCATGGTATAGTGCAGGAACACGTTCTCATACACATAGTCGGCCAGAGCAGCAATGTCCGGGTCGGTGTTCTGCCGCAGCTCCAGGATGGTGACCTTCTTCTCGGCACCGTAGGCGGCGATGAGCTTTTGTTCCAGGGCGGCGGCCTTCTCCTTCCCGAAGGCCAGCTCCAGGCTGGTCAGGTTGAAGGGCACCGGCATCTCGGTGCCGTGGACGTTGGCCACCACCCGGTGCTGATAGTCCCGCCACCGGGTAAAGCGGGAGAGATAGTCGAACACCCGGCGGTTGGACGTATGGAAGATATGGGGGCCGTACTGGTGGATGAGCACACCGGCCTGATCGGGCAGGTCATAGGCGTTGCCGCCGATGTGATCCCGGCGCTCCAGCACCAGGACCCGCCTGCCGCCCCGCTCGGCCAGCTCCCGGGCGGCCACCGCCCCGGCAAAGCCAGCGCCGATCACCAGGCAGTCGTAAGCTTGGTTCATAGCGTTTCCTTTCGCTCCTCTCAGGATACGCCCCGCTGAGACGGCGGGGCGTATAATCGTACTATAGAGGTCTTGGCACAGCCACAAGTTTCACTAAGTTCTCCGCCGCTGACGCAGCGGCTCGCTAAGTGAAACTATTGTACCATGCATGACTGGGAAACGAAACGGGAAAAGGATTAACTTTTCTTTAAATTCCCGTTTACCGGGCCGCGCCGCCCTGGGCGGGCAGTCCGCCCAGAAAGCACTCGGCGTAGTGGTCCATGGCTTTGCGGATGACCTGAACGGCGGCGGCGCGGTCATTGACGTCGCCGGCCACAGTTTCCTTGCCCTCCAGGGCCTTGTAGACCGCGAAGAAGTGGGCCATCTCGTCAAAAATGTGGGCGGGCAGGTCCATCAGGTCACGGAAGGTATTGTAGGTGGGGTCGGCGAAGGGAATGGCGATGATCTTCTCGTCGTTCTTGCCGCCGTCCAGCATGGAGATATAGCCGATGGGGTAGCAGCGCACCAGAGTCAGGGGGTCCATCTCCTCAGAGCAGAGGACCAGCACGTCCAGCGGGTCGCCGTCGTCGCCGTAGGTGCGGGGAATAAAGCCGTAATTGGCGGGATAGTGGGTGGAGGTGTGGAGGACCCGGTCCAGAATGATGAGACCGGTCTCCTTGTCCAGTTCGTACTTCTTCTTGCTGCCCTTGGGGATCTCGATGACTGCCACAAAGTCCTCCGGCTGGATGCGGCTGGGGCTGATGTCATGCCAGATATTTGACAACGGGATTCACTCCTTATACAGTGTAAGGGATCTTATTTCGCATACACAGTCTTTTTTCATATCCATTATAGTAAAGGAACGGGAAATGGGCAAGAGCGGATTGAAGCGCCTGCCGCCGCAATTTGTTGGTCTGGATTTAACCTCCAAACGTGTGCAGCCTCCAACATATGGTAGAATGGATCTGGGCATCGTAAAATATCACTTTGAGCTGGGTGCAGGCAGGGAACGCGTCCACTGGGGATCGTGTGAGACGGGCAAAGGCGGCGGGGAGCGATCCCTGCCGCCTTTTTGCGCCGAAAGAGGAAAAAGAATGGATCTGCCGCGTCAGAAAGAGAGTTCCTCTGCGGGGTCGGCCTCTTCACGCGCCGGAGGAGCAGAAGGGGGGACCGGGGGCGCGGCGGGCATGGAGACCACCGCCTTGAACAGGTCCCCGTCGATGGCCAGCCGGAACATGCCGCCCTGGAGCTCGGTGAGGCTGCGGGCGATGGAGAGCCCCAGACCGGAACCCTCGGTGGTCCGGGCGGCCTCCCCCCGGACGAAGCGCTCCATCAGCTGCTCTGCCGGGATATTCAGGGGATTTCTGGAGATGTTCTTTACCGTCAGGGTGACCCGGCCGTCCCAGCGGACCAGATCCAGGTAGACACGGGTGCCGGGCAGGGCGTATTTGCAGCAGTTGCCCAGCAGATTGTCTATGACCCGCCACAGGTGCCGCCCGTCGGCCAGGATGGAGTAGTCCCCCTCCGCCGGGTCCAGTATGGGTGTGAGGCCGGAGAGCTGGAATTTTTCCTCATACTCCCCCATAGCCTGGGTGAGGAGTTGGGCAAAGTCCAACCGCTCCAGGTTCACGGGCAGGGTGCCGGTGGAGGCCTTGGAGGCCTCCACCAGGTCCTCGGTCAGCTTTTTCAGCCGTTGGGATTTCCGGTCCAGCACGCCGATGTACTCCAGTGCCCTGGGGTCCTGGATATCGGTCTTTTTCAGCAGGTCCACATAGTTGATGATGGAGGTGAGAGGGGTCTTCAGGTCGTGGGACACGTTGGTGATGAGCTCGGCCCGGAAGCGCTCGCTTTTGAGCCGCTCGTCCACCGCATTGTTGATGGCCGCGCCCAGGTCGTTGAGCTGTTCGGCGTGCTCCCGCAGGTCGTGGTACATGCCGGTGGTGTCGATCTGTACCTCGGGGGTGCCTCCCAGAATGGCGCCGGTGGCGGCGCGGATGGACTTCCACTGGCGCACCCACCGGCACAGCTGCCAAAGCACGAAGCCCTGGTATACCGGGATGAGAATGATAGTGGGGGTGGTAATAGCGGTGCCCAGCAGGTAGAGCAGGAAAAGACATACTGTCCGCCGCTCCATGGGCCAGCGGGAGGGGAGAGAGCGGCATTGGCGGATTACCCATGCACCCGCCTGCCAGCACAGGGTGCTGCGCAGCAGCGTGCGGGATTTGAGCCGCACGGCGGTGGTGAGCAGCAGGGCCAGGACCGCCCAGCCCCCCACCAGGCTGAGAAGGCCCAGGCCCACCAGTACCCGGAGGCTGAATCCGGACTGGTTGATGGTATAGGCGATGGGGTCCCCGGCGCGGAGCAGGACGGCAAAAAGCAGGACCCCGCTGGACAGACAGAGCTCATAGGGGAAGCGGTCCCACCAGGAGAGGACGATCTCCCCGCTGCCCCGCCGCCGCCCAGCCCGGGCGCACAGCCGGGTCAGCAGGAACAGAGCCATGGAGGCGGCGGCCAGAAAGAGCAGGGTCACGGGAGTGAGCCAGGTCTGAAAAGCCTGATAGTCCCGCATGGCCTCCATAAAGTCATCTTCCACGGTAAGGGGAACGGCCACGCCGGATTCCAGCACCAGGCCGGCCTGATGGATGCGGGTATCCTGCCCGGAGTCATACTGCCACAGGTCCTCTTCAGGCAGATAGGCGTAGCCGTATTGATTGTAGGGGCGCTCGGCGTACTCCGTTCCGGAGGCATCCGCCCCGCCGGTATTTGTCTGGCCTGCCATGGGGTCGATGACCACCATGCCCTCCGGGGTGTATACGTGCAGGACCTTGTAGCTCCAGTCGTCGCTGTTCCAGACGGTTTCATCCTGTGCTCTCATCTGCTCGCCCCAGGAGACTGAAAAGCGCATTGTTTCCCGGGCGGCAGCCTGGTCCAGAGCCGCTTCGTCGGTATTGCCCCAGAGGACCTGGCCCGATGCTTCGTCCCGGACCAGAAAGCGGTAGTTGGTCTCTTCGGCGGCCAGGCCGGCTTCCAGCTTTTCCAGGCGGGTGTGCTGAAGGTAATCTTCCTCCGCGCCCCAGCTTTGGGTCATGCGCAGTTCCATGGCCTCCTGCACACAGTGGCGGCAGCGGATAAAGGGATAGACAATGCTGCCGCTCTGATAAAAGTCTCCCGCCGACCAGAGATCGTCCCAGTGGGACAGGAGCAGCATGCCGGACCAGAAGGCCAGGACCCCGCATACCACGCACACGGCGGCCATCAGCCGGCGGGCCGCACCTCCTCCGGATTGTTTCATCGTATGTTCCTCCCGGCGTCTCATATCTTTTCCATCTTGTAGCCAAGGCCCCATACCACCTTGATGTACCGGGGGTTGGCCGGGTCGATCTCCAGCTTCTCCCTTAAATGCCGGATGTGGACGGCCACCGTGTTCTCTGAGCCCAGAGAGGGGTCGTTCCACACCTGCTCATAGATCTGGCCGGTGGAAAATACCCGGCCGGGATGGCGCAGGAGCAGAAGGAGAATGTTGTACTCAATGGGGGTCAGGGAGACCCGCTCTCCGTCCACCGTCACCGATTTGGCGGCGTCATCCATGGCGATGCCGCCGTTGGTGAGGACAGAGCCGTTCTCCGCCGGGGCCCTGGTGCGGCCGCCCAGGGTGGTGTACCGCCGGAGCTGGCTCTTGACCCGGGCCAGGACCTCGATGGGGTTGAAGGGCTTGGTGATATAGTCGTCGGCGCCGATGTTCAGGCCCAGGATCTTGTCGGTGTCCTCGCTCTTGGCGGTGAGGAGGATGATGGGGATGTTGGTGGTCTCCCGCAGCCTGGCGGTGGCGCGGATGCCGTCCAGTCCCGGCATCATCACATCCATAAGGATCAGGTGAAGGTCTTCCCGCTCCGCCGCAGCCAGAGCCTCCAGCCCGTCATAGGCGTGGAAGGTGCGGTAGCCCTCGCTGGTGAGATAGATGTCCAGTGCGGATACGATATCTTTATCGTCATCACAGATGAGAATATTGTACATGGAGCACACCTCGCTTCATCGGAAATACGCATTGTAACAATACCTGAATTCGATCAAAAGGGCTGAGAATGGCCCTTTTGATCGAATTGTGCGGCTGCTGCCGCACGAATAAACCGCAAAGCGGTTTATTCAGCAGACATTATCATAGCCAGTTTACACCTGTTTTCTTAAGCCGGGGGAAGGAAAATTTTTAAGAATTCTTAAAATTCGGGAAGCCTGGGAACAGTTTACCTCAGAACACGTCTAAAAAGCAAATCATATTCTGTGGCGATATCGGGAGGGATGACTGTGAAAAAGAGATTGCTGCATGTGGCGCTGAGCTGCGCACTGCTTCTGACGGGGTGCTCTGGCTCCGGCGTCCGGCGGCTGGAGCCCACGGCGGCGCCGGCACCGGTGGGGGCCAGCGCATCAGAGGACCTGGACCGGGCGGCGGCGGACTTCGGCCTGGAGCTGCTGCGGCAGACCCGGGAGGAGGGGGAGAACACCTTCCTCTCGCCCCTGAGCGCCCTGCTCTGTCTGGCCATGACGGCCAACGGCGCGGAGGGGGACACCCTGGCGGAGTTTCAGAGCCTTCTGGCCGGCGGGGGAGAATTGGACGGCCTGAACGCCAACTGTGCCTCCCTGCTGGAGGACTATGGAGCCCTGGAGGGGGGCGCCTCCCTCTCCATTGCCGACAGCCTTTGGCTGGACGGACGGATGGAGGTCAAGGATGCCTTTGTGGGCCGGTGCAGGGAGACCTATGGGGCGGAGTGCTTCTCCGCCGATTTTACCGACGTCGCCGCGGGGCAGGAGATCAACCGCTGGGTGGAGAAACGCACCGGAGGCAGCATCAGGCAGGCTGTGGACGAAATCGACCCGGAGACGGTGCTCATGCTGGTCAACGCCGTGTACTTTGAGGGAAAGTGGGAAGAGGAATTTGCCCCGGAGAATACGCTGGAGGACTGCGAGTTCTACCTGGAGAACGGGACCGTGGCCCCGGTGGCCCTGATGGGCGGCGAGCGGTCGGCGGTCTATCTGGACACCGGCCGGGAGCAGGGGGTGCTGCTGCCCTACCGGGACGGTCGGCTGGCCTTCCTGGCCCTGATGCCCGCGGAGGGCGTGAGCCTGAGCGAGTATCTGGACGGGCTGGACGGGGCACGTCTGGAGGAACTGATGGCCTCAGCGGAGCGGGGAGAGGTGACGCTCCATCTGCCCCGGTTCACCATGGACTGGCGGGGCAGTCTGGTCCCCGCCCTGGAGCGGATGGGCTTGAAGCGGGCGTTCGGCCCGGAGGCCGACCTCTCCGAAATGGGCACAGGGAGCGGCGGCGCGCCCCTTTTCGTCAGCGCCGTGGAGCACGGGGCGGGCATCCGGGTGGATGAGCAGGGCACCAGGGCCTACGGCTTCACCGCCGTGGGCGTGGCCCCCACAGCCCTGCGCAAGACGGTGAGGCTCACCTTTGACCGGCCCTTCGTCTGCGGCGTGGTGGATCTGGAGCGGGGACTTCCCCTGTTCCTGGGCACCTTTGAGAAGCCTTGAGCACGTGAGAATGTAAAAGTCCCCGTACCCACATGTGGGTACGGGGACTTGCCCTGTTGAGATCAATCCAGGTACTGGATGGCGGCGCCCAGCACGCCTGAGCCGATATAGACGCTGAGGGTGGCGTCCAGCTCGCCGGACCAGAAGTGTTCATAGTGGGGGAAGAGAGCCTTCACCTTTTCGGCCAGCTGGGCCATCTCCTCCGGCGCACCGCCGTTGGCCACCGCCAGGTTATAGCGGCGGCCCCGGCCCTCCTGGGCCTGGAGCATGTCCAGCAGCTTGCCCTGGATGGCCTTGCGGCCCCGGACCTTGGCCACGCTGGTCAGCTGCCCGTCCCCGGCGAAGCCCACGATGGGCTTGATGTTGAGCATGGTCCCCGCCATGGCAGTCATCTTGCCGATGCGGCCGCCCTTGAGCAGATATTCCAGGGTGTCCACCGAGAAGAAGGGATGGGTGTTGGCGATCAGGGAGGGGACCCGGCGCTCCACCAGCTCCTCCCAGGACATACCGGCGCGGATGTCCTCCCAGAGCTGGAGGAGCATCATGCCCATACCCAGACTGCCGCTGACCGAGTCGAAGGCGGCCACCTGCATATCCTCCCGGCCCTCGGCCTGGATGCGCACCATGTTGTAAGTGCCGGAGAGGCCGGAGGAGAGGTGCAGGGCGATGACCTTCTCATAGCCCAGAGCGGCGATGCGGTCCAGAGTCTCCTTTACCGAGCCGCCGTCGGGCAGGGAGGTGTGGGGCAGCTCCCCTGCCGCCAGCCGGGCGTAAACGTCGGAGGCGAACATGTCCACACCGTCGGAGAATTCACCGTCCTGGCAGCGGATCTTCAGGGGGACCACGAAAATGGGTTTGCCCGCCCGCTGTTCCGCGCTCAGGTCGGCGCAGGAGTCGGTCAAAAGGGCGATCTTTTGGGGATTGCCGCTGAAACAGGCGCTTTCGGTTGACAAGTTCATCATCCTACTCTATAATAATAGTCACATAACAGTGTTATGCGACTATTATAAGTCAGTCCCCCGGCAATGTCAAGAGAAACGGAGGCGGACAAATGGAATACAGCGAGCGGCGCCGGGAGCAGGCCCGCCAGACCGAGCAGGCCATTTTGAACGCGGCCATGGAGCTCTCCCGGGCACAGCCCTTTGACAAGGTATCGGTGCGGGACATCTGCCGCCAGGCAGGCATCACCACCGGTGCCTTTTACCATCACTTCAAGTCCAAGGAGGAGATGCTCCTGCGGGGCTTTGCCCCTCTGGACGTGTACATGGAAAAAGCGATGGCCGGCCATCAGGGAGAGCCGCCGGACCAGCGGCTGTGGGTGCTGCTGTCCAGCTATGCGGAGTTTATGGAAAACCTGGGGTGGGAACTGCTGGCGCGGTACTATCAGCAGCGGCTGGGCGCGCCGGCCTCCCACTCCATTGACAAGAGCCGGTATACCCTGCGGGCCATGCTGGAGTGCCTGCGGGAGATCCAGACCGGGGAAAACGTCCTGCCCGGCTACTCGGCGGAGTGGCTGGCCGACTTCCTCTACCGGCACTTCCGGGGCGTGGTGGTGGACTGGATCATCCATCAGGGCTCCTATCCCCTGCTGCCCAAGCTGGAGCAGGACTACCTGCTGTTCCGGGGAATGCTGCAGGAGAAATAAAACGGAAGGCCGCCGCGGCAGACGCCGCGGCGGCTTTTTCATGGACGGAAGAGCCGGGTCAGGGGGCCTCCCGGCAGGCACGGACAAATTCGATGGGGTGCTGGGTGCGGCGGGCGGTCTCCTCTTCGCTGAGGCCCTGGGCCAGAAAGCGGCGGACCACCAGGGACATGGCCTCCCCGATCTCCAGAATATGGCCGTCGGGATCGAAGCAGCGCAGGACACGCTGGCCCCAGGGATACTCCTTGATGGGGGAGAGCAGCTCCACGCCCGCATCCTCCAGACGGCGGACGTCTCCGTCCAGATCCTCAGTTTCGAAATAGAGTTCTCCGTTCCAGGCGCGGTATACCGTGTTTTCCGGCGGGAAGCCGCACAGCCGGGGGAAGTCCTCCTGCAGGGCGAAGCCGCCCTCGAAGGTCACGTTGGCGCCGAAATCCAGCACCACCTTCTGGCCCAGCACTGTTTCATAAAAGGTGCGGGAGGCCGCCATGGAACGTACCGCATAGCATGGACAGGTAAAACGCATGGGAGATACCACCTTTCGTTTGATCGCCGCCGGGCAGAGGCGTTTTGGAGATCCGGCGCCCGGCGCAGGTCCATTGTACCTCACAGCTTCCAGGGTTCCTTGTAAAAATCGGACATGCCGGCACGGAAGGCGGAGGGGGACACGCCGCAGACCGCCCGGAATTCCCGGTCGAAGTGGGATTGGTCAAAATACCCCAGGTCCTGGGCCAGACGGGTGAGGGAGCAGGGACCGGCCTGGAGGGCGGCGGCCGCCCGGTTGACCCGGACCACCCGGGCGAAGGCCTTGGGCCCCATGCCTGTCCGGGCGCGGAAAAGGCGGCTGAGGTGCCGGGGGCTGTAGCCGGTCTCCGCCGCCAGGGCCTGTACCCCCTCCCGGCGGCAGGCCAGGGTAAGAAGAGAAGCGAAGCCGTCCTCCCCGGCCAGGTGGGAGAGGAGCAGAGCGTCCACCCCGGCAATGAATTCATCCAGGTCGGGGGCGGCGCGCCACAGCCGGGCAAAGGCCCCGTCCAGCCCCGGGGCGGTCAGGGCCAGTGGAAGCACCCGGTCGGTCAGCTCCCACTGGGGAATGTGGGTGGCGGCGGCCAGCGCGCCGGGGAGGAACTCCACCAAAAAGCGGAAGGGCCGGGTGCGCAGATCGTTGACCACCGACACGGCGGCGGTGGAGGGGCCGTACATCCGGCCAAAGAGCCTGTCCCCCTCCAGCGTAAAGACCAGACAGCCGGAGGCGTCGGGCACCAGCACCAGCGGGGAGGGGGCGGAGAGTGGAGCGCCGCTGCCCAGGTGGAGGGTGTAGTGGGCCACCCGGCGGCTCAGGCCCGGATGGGGCCGGAGATAGATATGGGTGGCGGTGCGGCAGAGCAGTACGCCGTACCGGTCGGAAAAGCGGAGCTCCATGGCCTCGCCCCCTTTCTGGTCCCATGGTAACACAGGGAGTGGGACTGTACAAGCGGGGGGAAGTCGGATAGAATAAAAAAGAAGCAAAGGAGGAACGGATATGAATGAGATCCTGACATGCCTGCACCGGCGGCGGTCGGTGCGGGCCTTTACCGGCGAGCCGGTGACGGCGGAGGAGAAACGGACCATCCTGGAGGCGGCAGTCCAGGCCCCCACGGCGGGAAACCAGCAGCTCTACACCATTCTGGACATCACGGACCTGGAATTAAAGACCCGACTGGCCGAGACCTGCGATGACCAGCCTTTCATCGCGTCGGCGCCGGTGGTATTTATCTTCTGCGCCGACTGCCGCAAGTGGTTCGACGCCTATGTGGAGGCGGGCTGCACGCCCCGGCGGCCCGGCCCGGGGGATCTGCTGCTGGCGGTGGACGACGCCCTCATTGCCGCGCAGAACGCGGTCATTGCCGCCGAGAGCATGGGCCTGGGCTCCTGCTATATCGGAGACATCATGGAGCAGCACGAGGAGCACCGCCGGCTGCTGGGCCTGCCGGCGTGGGTGTTCCCGGCGGCCATGCTGGTGATGGGCCGCCCCGCCCCGGGCCAGAAGGAACACCGGGGTCCCCAGCGGGCGGCGCTGGAGCACATCGTCCACGAGAACCGCTACCGCCGGATGGACGGGGCCGAGCTGCGGGCCATGTTTGCCCACCGGACGCAGGAGCAGGGCTTCGACGCCTGGATGGACGCCTTCTGCCGCCGGAAGTACGACTCGGATTTCTCCCGGGAGATGAGCCGGTCGGTGGGGGAGTATCTCCGTGACCTGGAAAACGACGAGCCCATGGACTGACAGGGGGACGGGAGCATGATCCACATCTATTGCGGCGACGGCAAGGGCAAGACCACCGCCGCCATGGGACTCGCCCTGCGCGCGGCAGGCCACGGCCGCCGGGTGGTCATTGCCCAGTTTCTGAAGAATGGTAAAAGCGGCGAGCGGACGGCCCTCTCCGCCCTGCCCGCGGTGGAGCTGCTGCCGGCGCCCGAGGTAGTGAAATTCACCTTTCAGATGACGGAGGAGGAGCGCCGTCAGGAGGCGGAGCGGCAGTCCGAACTGCTGGAGGCGGCCTTCCGGGCAGCGGAGGGAGCCGACCTACTGGTGCTGGATGAGCTGTGCGCCGCCCTGTCCGCCGGGATGGTGGTCCTCTCCCGGGTGCTGGCGCTGCTGGACAGCCGCCCGGAGGGGCTGGAGGTGGTCATCACCGGCCGGGACCCGTCGCCGGAGCTGCTGGAGCGGGCCGGCTATATCACCGAGATGGTCAAGCGCCGCCATCCCTTCGACCGGGGAGTGCAGGCCCGGGAGGGCGTGGAGTGGTGACGCCCCTGCCAATGAAAACACAATGAAAAACGCCGGACGCTCCGCTTGGAGCACCCGGCGTTTTTTGTAAGGGATGGGCGGATCATTTTCCGTCCCGCTGCTTGAGCAGCCCGTGCTTGATGTCCCAGAGCTTCTGTGACAGGTCCACATAGTAATTGTGGGGGTTCTCAAACCGCTTGACCTCGTCCCACAGCAGGTCGATCTGGGCGGCGCAGTAGGCACGCATCTCGGCCAGGGAGGGGGAGGTGTACACCCGCTCGCCGCTGCGGAAGATGGGGACCAGCAGCTCCCTGGCAGTGAAGTCGGTGATGGTCTTGCGCTTCCAGGTGGCCTCGGGGTCGAAAAGCTCCAGGGGGCGGGAATCATCCACCGTCTCGTCGTGGAGGGTGATGAGGTCGGCCAGGGCCTTGCCCGAGTAGCGGGAGAAGAGGCGGTAGACCTTCTTGAAGTGGGGGTTGGTGATCTTGGCGGGATTCTCACTGATCTTGATCTTGGGAATGATATTGCCCTCGCGGTCCTCCACGGCGGCCAGCTTGTACACGCCGCCGAACACCGGCTCGGACTTGGAGGTGATGAGCCGCTCGCCCACGCCGAAGGAGTCGATCTTCGCGCCCTGGAGCAGCAGGTCCCGGATGATATACTCGTCCAGGGAGTTGGAGGCCACGATCTTGCACTCGGTGAGGCCGGCCTCGTCCAGCATCTGCCGGGCCTTGCGGGAGAGGTAGGTCAGGTCGCCGGAGTCCAGCCGGATGGCGCAGCTGGTGATGCCCCGGGGCAGCAGGACCTCCTTGAACGCCCGGATGGCGTTGGGCACACCGGACTTGAGCACGTTGTAGGTGTCCACCAGCAGCGTGGCGGCGTGGGGGTAGAGCTCACAGTAGGTCTTGAAGGCGGTGTACTCGTCGGGGAACATCTGCACCCAGGAGTGGGCCATGGTGCCGCCGGCGGGGGAGCCGTAGAGCTCATCGGCCAGGGTGCAGGCGGTGCCGGCGCAGCCGGCAATATAGGAGGCCCGGGCGCCCAGCAGCGCGCCGTCGCTGCCCTGGGCCCGGCGGGAGCCGAACTCGGACACGGGCCGGCCCTGGGCCGCCCGGACGATGCGGTTGGATTTGGTGGCGATGAGGGACTGGTGGTTCAGGGTGAGGAGCAGGTAGGTCTCGATGAACTGGGCCTCGATGGCGGGGGCGCGGACGGTGAGGATGGGCTCCCGGGGGAAGATGGGGGTGCCCTCGGGCACGGCCCAGATGTCGCCGGTGAAGCGGAAATGCCTCAGATAGTCCAAAAATTCCTCACAGAACACCCCCTTGGCGCGGAGGAATTCAATGTCCTCATCGTCAAAGCGCAGGTTTTCGATATAGTCGATGACCTGCTCCAGACCGGCGGCGATGGCGAAGCCGCCTCCGTCGGGCACGTTGCGGAAGAACACATCAAAGTAGCAGATCTGGTCGGCGATGCCGGTCTGAAAATAGCCGTTGCCCATGGTGAGCTCGTAGAAGTCACAGAGCATGGTGTAGTTCATATGCTGTTTCATCAGTGAGACCTTCTTTTCTTAAGATCCGCGCGGTCAGGCGCGGTCGCGGACAGTGACCTGGAGACCCTCCAGAATGTCCAGGGCTTTTTCGTGGAGGGCGGGGTCGTAGGAGGCGGTGAGGGCGGCGTCCACCACGATCTCAGCCTCGGGCAGGGCGGCCTTGACCATCACCGCGTTGGAGAGCACGCAGATATGGGACACCAGGCCGCACAGCTCCACCCGGCGGTAGCTGCGGCCCTTGAGCCACTCGGCCAACTCCAGGGATGGGAAGGTGGGCTTGCGGAAGCAGCAGTCCCCGCTCTCCCGGGCCAGGGCGGTCCGGCCGTAGAGCTCCCATCCCGCCTCGCCGGCGATGCAGTGGGGGACGGGGAGCTTTTTCCCCTCCTGGGTGGCGCTGTAGTTATGGCCGTGGGTGTCCATGGTAAAGACCACGTCGTGCCCGGCGGAGCGGTAGGCGGCGATACGGGAAGCGATGGGGCCGTCCAGGGCCTCAGCGCCGGGGAAGCCCAGGGCGCCGTCCACGAAATCCCGCTGGTAGTCCACCACGATGAGCAGATCCTTCATATCAGTTTCCTCCCACCGGTCAATCCACGGCCATGGGGCCCATGGCGTTGTGGAGCTCGTCGGTGACGGCGCCGTGGAACAGCCCGCCTGCCAGATGGTGCAGTGTCTCCAGCTTGTGGGGCAGCTGCTCCGGCGTCAGCTTGCCGGCGGCGGACAGGTCCATGTCCAGGATGAAGCGGGGCCGGGGGTCCTTCTTGCCGCCGCCCAGAAGGCCGGGACCGGCGTGAAGCTTGAGGCGGCAGTCATCCTGCAGCCGGGTCTCCACATCCACGGCGCATTTGTTCACATCCTTCTCGTCCACATCGGGCTCCCCCAGAATGCCCAGATAGGGGGACTGGATCAGATCGTCCCACAGCAGGTCGCCCAGACCCAGATTCTCCTTGGAGACGGCGTTGATATAGCGCAGGCCCACCCGCTCAAAAAAGTCGGGCTTGTAGATCTGGATAAAGGCGGCCAGGGTTTTGTCCAGCTTCTGGGCAAAGTCCTCCCACCGGGTGTAGCGGAGGGTGGACAGGGCAATGAAGCTGTTGGTCAGGTTGACCTTCCAGAGATTGTCCTGGGAGACGAAATTGTAATTGGTGACGGCGGGCTGCTGGGTCACCTTGGGCACGCCGTTCTCCACCGCGGTGACCCGGGGGGCGGGCTGCTCCTGCCGGGCGGCATACTGGGGAAAGCTGTGGCGGATGGCCTCCTGAAATTCAGCGGGCTCTTTGGCGCTGATGGACAGGATGGTGGGGAAACGGATCTGGCAGATGACCTCGATCAGAGGGCTGCGCCGGTACAGGCAGCGGTCAAATTCGGAAAAGAGCATGGAAACAGTTCCTCCTGCAGATAAGCTGAGACGGCCGAAGGCCGCACTGACATGACAGTGATATTTTATTTATTATAATGCTTACGAAGCAAAGCCACAAGAGTGAAGAGGATATTTTCCGCAGACGCACCATTTTTCCCGCCGGGAATAGGATGTTACAGGCACAGAGAACGGAGGGTCGTGTCATGAGACAAGAGTGGAACATCTGGGTGCTGGGGGGCGACCAGCGGCAGGCCCGCCTGGCGGAACAACTGGCCATGGACGGCCATACGGTCCACGCCTTTGCTCTGGAGCGCGCGGGAGAGCTGGAGGGCGTGGAACAGGAAGAGGAACTGGAGGGAGTGGAGCTGGCCGACTGCGTGGTGCTTCCGCTCCCGGTGACGGGAGAGGGCGGCGTGCTCAACGCCCCTCTGTCCGGCGGCAGTTTTTCCCTGGCGCTGCTGCTGGACCGGCTGCGTCCGGGCCAGGTGGTGTGCGCCGGGCGGGTGGACTGCCGCACCGAGGCCATGGCGGAGCGGCGGGGCATCACCCTGCACGACTATTTTGCCCGGGAAGAGCTGGCGGTAGCCAACGCGGTACCTGCCGCCTTAGCGGTAGAGGCATGAGGACGGCTCAGAGCACCCGGAATTCTTCGACCGTGGTAACGTAGCTCTCCCCGGCGCCCCGGGTGGTGTAGCGGAGGAAGAAGGTCTCCGGCAGGGAAAAAAGACGGATCTGAAGGCAGCCGGGCCGGACCACGATCTCCTCCACCGCCGCGCGAAAAACCTCCTGGGGCGAGGAGAGGGCAGCCGTGACGGCGGCCCGCAGCGCTGCCTCATCCGGCGGGGGCGGGGGAGAAACGAGCTCTTTTTGCCGCCGTTCCAGGGCCTGCCGCTCCAGGCCGCACTGCTCCCGGAGGGCGGAGAGCTCTTCGCCGCTGAGGACGCCGGAGAGATAGCCCTCCAGGGCCCGGGCCTGACGCCGCTCCAGGGCGGAGAGCCGCTCCCGCAGCCGGGCGGCCTCCTCCTGGCCGGGGGAGGCGGACAGGCGCAGAATATCGTCAGCCAGCTCCTCCGCCATGGCCTCCAGGTCCAGGCCCAGCCGGGAAAGGAGAAAGCGCACGCAGGTCTCCAGCGTCCGGTGGTTGACCATGGGCATGGAGCACGGGGCGGTGCCGGGGGCGGGGCGCAGCCGGCCCCGGCAGCCCCAGGCCCGGTAGACCGTTCCGTCCGGCCGCCGGGCGGACCGGGGGAGAAAAGTCCCGCCGCAGGCGCCGCAGCGCAGCTTGCCGGAGCACCAGTAGCGGTTGGAGTATTTGCTCCCGTCCCCCCGGGCGGCGGAGCGGCGGTCCAGCTCCCGCTGCACGGCATCCCATGTCTCCCGGTCCACGATGGGGGCGTGGTGGTCCCGGAGAAGGATCTGCTCCTCCTGCCCCCGGTTGACCACCTTCCGGTGGGTGAGGTAGTCCACGGTGACGTATTTTTTCTGGAGAAGGTCGCCGGCGTATTTTTCGTTGCGCAGCACCCGAAGCACCATGGAGGAGGACCACCTGCCGCTGGGGGAGCGGGGCGGAGGCACCCCCTCCTCAAAGAGCTCCCGGGCGATGATATAGGTGCCCTTGCCCTCCTGAAGGAATTTGCAGTAGATGTGCCGGACCACCTCCGCCTCTTCCTCCAAGACGGTCAGGGCGCCGTTTTTGGTGTGAAAGCCGTAGGTGGAGTCGCTGCCGAAGACCACGCCGGCCTCCATCCGGCGCTTCTGTCCCCATTTGACCCGCTGGGAGGTCCTGCGGGATTCCTCCTGGGCCATGCTGGCCATGAGGGTCAGGCGCAGCTCTCCATCGTTGTCCCGGGTATCGATGCCGTCGGTGAGAAAGAGCACCCCCACCCCCAGGGCCTTCAGGGTGCGGGTACAGGCCAGGGCGTCCACCGTGTTGCGGGCAAAGCGGGAGACCTCCTTGGTCAGCAGCAGGTCCAGCTTTCCCGCTTCGGCGTCGGCCATCATGGAGCGGAAAGCCTCCCGCCGCCGGGTGCTGGTGCCTGAGACGCCCTCGTCGGCGTAGATCCCGGCGAAGGTCCAGCCGGGGTGGGCGCGGATGTAATCGAGAAAATAGGTCCGCTGGCTCTCCAGGGAGTGGACCTGGTCCTCCCCGTCGGTGGACACCCGGCAGTAGGCGGCCACCCGGAGTTCCCCGGTCACGGGCGGCCCTCCCCCGGCAGGGACAGGGCCAGCAGCCGCTCCTGCTGGGAAGAGGTGATGACCCCGGCGCGGCCCAGCTCCCGGATGAGAGCGGCCCGGACCCTGGTGCGGAGGGGATGGGACGGGGGAAGATACATAAAAAAGCCTCCCTTCATAGGTTGGATCGGCCAGAGGCCGTTTTAGCCTATGAAGGGAGGGCGGGACCATATGAATAGAGGGCTCAGAGCTCCCGGATGCGGTCCTGGATCAGGCGGCCCACCGTGTCGGCAAACCAGCTCACCGAGCGGATGCGGGCCAGGTCCTTTCCGTAGATGGTCCGGGCGGCGGGAAGCTCCAGGTCGCCGCCGGTAAAGACGCACAGCACCCATACGCCCTTTTTGCGCAGGGCGCTGACCTCGGCGGCCACATCCTTCACCCCCGGCTCCCCGCTGTAGTCACGGCCCGCCCGGAAGAAGCTGTCCCGGGGGAGTTTCTGGTCGTCGTTGGGATTGGCGTCGGAGAGGATGATGAGCAGCCGGTGCTCGCACCGCTCCCGCTCCATCAGCCTGCCCACCGCCCGGACGGCCAGCCCGTCCCGGTTCCAGCCCATGGCGGTGTAGTCGAAAATGCTGCGGTTGGCGTCCTGCTCGCCGTAATCCCGGAGGATGTGGAGCACCGTGCAGCCGCTGACGCTGCAGAAGGAGGTCACCCGCACCGGAATGCGGCACCGGGTCAGGCTCTCGGCGATGATATAGCCCTGGGTGGCCACCCGGGCCTGCTGCTCCCGCTGGGAGGCGGAGCCGTCCAGCAGGATGTCCACCGTCAGGTTGCCCATCTCGCTCTGAAGGGTCTTGAGAAAGACCCGGCCGTCATGGAGCTCCTGCGTGCGCCAGACCTGGCCGGGCAGCAGGACGCCCGAGCGGGCTCTGAGCTCGTCCGGCTCCAGCCGCAGGAGGATGGAGTTGCGGATGCGCTCGGTGAGCCGGGCGGTGGTGATGAGGGTCTCGGTCATGTGCGCCTGAAAGTAGGCCCGGTTGATCTCACGCTGCTGCTGGACGAAGAGCCGCAGCCGCTTCCCCTCCCCCCTGGGCGGGGCACCGGCGGGGAAGCGACCCCGGGTGAAATGGAGGTGGCAGTCCCGGTGATTGCCGGTGCACAGGGCCTCTTCCAGCTCCACCGTCTCGGTGAGGCGGAACATGGACGCACCGAAGCAGTTTTCCACATAGGCCCGCAGCGCTTCTTCATTGGGCCTGGAGAACCACAGGGGGGAGCGGACCTTTTTCTGCGGCATGGGCGGGCCGCCGTTTTGGCCTCCCACGCCTCCCGACCAGCTGATCTGCCGCACGGCGCTGCTGCTGGCCCTGGCCCGCCAGGGCAGACGGAAGCCCTGCTTGCTGACCCGGCTTCCGCCCATGTCGTCCAGTTCCCGGAAGGTGCGGTTGAGAAAGAAGGTGTCCAGCACCCGGTTCATCTGCCTGACCACCTGTTCGGTGGTCAGATCGGGGGAGAACTCCACCGCGTCCAGCAGCCGGGTCTCATAGGCGCTCAGCCCTGCGTCCCGGCCCAGCACCCGGCGGTAGTGGCCCAGGCGGATGTTGACCATCAGCTCCCGGTCCTGGCGGACCTGATCCTGTTTGAGGATGTCCCGGGCGTATTCCTCCCGGAGGGGAGCCAGGGCGGGCCGCTGAGCGCTGGCCCGGGCAAAGGCGCAGTTCTCCAGCCCCAGCCAGAAGAGGTCGGCGTAGAGCGCGCCGTCCGGCTTCTGCTGGAAGTAGTGGAACAGTGCGGCGAACCGGTCGAAGTCGTAATAGCGGTACACCGCGCCGATGATGTTGTTGAAGTAGAGGTCGGCCCTGCCGTCCCGGTCAAAGGCCTCATACTCCGGACGGATGGAGTAGTCCCGGGCGGCGTTCCAGATCAGATTGGCGGCCCGGCGCTCTTCGATCTCACGGTTGGCCATGTCACGCCTCGAAAAGTTTGCGCCGGTCCAGCCCCTGGGGCACCCGGGCGGAGATCACATCGGCCACCAGCTGCCGCTCAAAGGGATCAAAGGCCTTGTTGACGATGCCCATCTCCAGGGCGGCCCCGGCGGACAGCCCCTTTTCCATCAGGCGCACCGCCGAGAGCAGGCCCCGCAGGTCCAGGGACTTGGTGGAGATCTCGGCGCTGTCACACTTGGTCTCCAGATCGGCGAAGAGTTGGGCAAGCTGCTCGGCCCATTCCTCCCGCAGGCGTGGAAATTCCCGTTTGAGGAGTTTTTTCAGGTTGTCCCTGGTGATGACCGGCATATTGATGACAACAAAGCGGGAGGCCAGCGCCTCGTTGAGCTCCCGTGTGCCGGCATAGCCGTAGTTCATGGTGGCGATGAAGCGGGCGGCGTCGTGGAGGGGGATACGGTCGTAGCCGGGCACGTCGATGGCCTGGCGGAAGTCCAGCGTGGCGTGGAGCACGGCCAGAGACTCATTTTTGGCCATGTTGATTTCGTCCAGGATGCCGAAGCCCCCCTCCAGGGCGCACTGGCTGATGGGCCCCCGGCGGAAAACCACCTGCCCGTCCCGGAAGGTATCGGTGCCGATGAGGGAGGCCGCGTCCACATTGATGTAGAAGGATATGTCCCAAGCGGGGCGGCCGAAAACAGCGGAGAGGTTTTCAGCCAGCACGTTCTTGCCGGTGGCCTTGGGGCCCACCAGCAGCAGGTTCTCCCCGCACAGCAGCGCGGCGGCCGCCGCCTCCCAGATCTCCCTGCCGTAATAGAGAAACCGGGGGCTGGGGACCCGGCGTTCCATGCCGGGAGTCAGGGTGTGGCGGGCGCGGAACTGCCCGATCTCCTCCAGCAGGCCGGGATCCACGCCCTCCTGCCTCAATTCCAGATCCAGATCCATAACGGCTCACTTCCTTTACGCCACACATTTTAGCACAATATTGCGGCAATGCAAGAGCGCACAGGGAGCAGACAAAAAAGCGGTACGTTCCGAAGGGAAACGTACCGCTTTGCAGAAAACAGAGGGAGACAGTCAGTTCCGCACGGCGTTGACCGCATCGAACTCGTCGCAGATCTCCCGGGCGGGAGGAGGCGTGAGGAGGGAGACCACCACGATGGCCGCGCAGGCGGCCAGGAAGGCGGGCAGCAGCTCGTAGATGGCCCAGGCCCCGCCCAGTTTGGCGATGCCGTATTTCCACACAAAGACCATCACGCCGCCGGTGACCATACCTGCCAGCGCGCCCCACTTGTTGCTCCGCTTCCAGAACAGGGCCATGAGCATCACCGGGCCGAAGGCGGCGCCGAAGCCCGCCCAGGCGAAGGAGACGATGGTGAACACCGAGCTGGAGGGGTCCCAGGCCAGAATCACGCTTACCAGGGCAATGGCGATAACGGTGCCCCGGGCGGCCAGCATGGAGGTCCGGGAGCTCATCCGGATCCCAAAGAAGCTCTGCAGCAGATCCTGAGACACGCTGGAGGCGGCGGTGAGGAGCTGAGAATCAGCGGTAGACATGGTGCTGGCCAGGATGCCCGCCAGAACTACGCCGGCTACCACGGCGAAAAACACACCGTTCTGACTCAGCAGGTTGGAGAGCTGGACGATTACGGTCTCAGATTCCGAGGTGGAGGTGAACATGGGGATCTTGCCGGCCTTGGACACGCTGTAGCCGATGATGCCGATGAGGATGGCCACGAACATGGAGATGACCACCCAGACCGAGGCGATGCGGCGGGAGGTCTTGAGCTTGCTCTCGTCGCCGATGGCCATGAAGCGCAGCAGGATGTGGGGCATGCCGAAATAGCCCAGGCCCCAGGCCAGGGTGGAGGCGATGCTCAGCCCGCCGTAGGAGGAGGCAGTGCCCTGGGCGGCGTTATACCCCCGGAACAGGTCGAGATAACCGGGCAGCTCTTTGGCGTTGGCGGCCACCGCGGACCATCCGCCGGCCTGCTGTATGCCGAAGAGCACGATAATTACCAGTGCGATGGACATGACCACGCTCTGGATCAGATCGGTGGTGGATACGGCCAGAAAGCCGCCCAGGACGGTGTAGCCGATGATAACAATGGCGCCTACGATCATGGCTACATGGTAGTCCACGCCGAAGAGGCTATTGAACAGGGTGCCTACGGCCTTGAAGCCGGAGGCGGTGTAGGGGATGAAGAAGATCAGGATGACGATAGCCGCAATGCAGGAGAGCACATGGCGGTCGTCCCGCCAGCGGCGGGAGAAGAAATCGGGGATGGTGATGGCGCCGGTATGTACCGAGTAGCGGCGCAGCCGTTTGGCCACGATGAGCCAGTTGAGATAGGTGCCCACGGCCAGGCCGATGGCGGTCCAGCCCGGCTCGGCGATGCCGCACAGGTATGCCAGACCGGGCAGGCCCATGAGCAGCCAGCTGCTCATGTCCGAGGCCTCGGCGCTCATGGCAGTGACGATGGGGCCCAGCTTCCGCCCGCCCAGATAGAATTCGTCGGACGAGGAGCCGCTGCCCTTGCGGCTGAAGTAGAAGCCCACATAGACCATGCCGATCAGATAGATGATGATCGCTGAGATGATGCAGAATTGTGCCGTTGTCATGATGTTCCCTCCCGAAACAGGCGCCGCGGAGGGGCGGTACACACCGTCTCGCCGGCTCCGCTGAAATAGAATGGACCTATCATAACACGACTAAAACAAGAACACAATACAGAACGTGGTATAGACTATAGTCTATACCACGTTAAGAAGCTATATCAAAATTTATTGTAATATCAATAAATTTCTCCTGTACGATCTTTAGGGGAAAAGTCAGAAAGAAAGCCGCTCAAAAAAGTTGGGAGCACTTGTGAGGCATAGTCCCGCAGAGAGTATTCCCCGCCGCAGAGGCACCAGTCGTACATCAGGGCCCGCTCGCTGAGAGCGTAGAGCTTGACCATGCTGTTGACGCTGCGGTCGGAAGAGAACTCCCCCGAGGCCTGTCCGGCCGAGATGATGCGCCGCAGCAGGCGGTAGTAGGTGCGCTTGTGGTTGAGCAGGTGCTTCTCGCCGCTGGTCACCAGCTGGGTGGACAGCAGCCGGGCCAGCAGGTCCATGGACACGCTGCTCTCGATCATGGCAAAGAGCTCCCGGTTGAGAAAAAGGAGCTGCTCCATGGCGGTCATGCCGGGAGCCATGCTCTCCTGAAGCGCCTCGTATTTCTCGTCGAACAGGTCGCTGAGGGTGCTCAGCAGCGCGTCCTTTCCATCGAAGTAATGGTAAAAAGAACCCTTGGAGGTGCAGGACAGGTCGATGATCTCCTCCACGGTGGTGTGCTCGTAACCCTGCTCATAAAACAGCTCCCAGGCGGCGCTGACGATCTTGCCGCGGGTATTGCGGGCGGTCTTTTTTGCCATGGTCCCACGCTCCTTTGTATATGCTACGGGTCAATTATAGCGTTTTTTCCCCGGGAGGGCAACGGATTTGCGCGGCCATACCGCTGACGCAGTACCTACCGCCGAGGGTGCCATCCAGATCGCCCTGGAGGAGCTGCCCATTACGCTGCAGGGGGCCAGGGTCCTGGTGATCGGGTATGGGAGGCTGGGCCGGACTCTGGCCCCCCGGCTGGCAGGCATGGGCGCCAGGGTCAGCGTGTCGGCCCGGAGGTGGGCCGACCTGGCGTGGATCGAGGCGGAGGGATACGGCGTGGAGCACACCGAACAGCTCAAGGGGTGGCTGTGCGGGTATGATCTGGTGGTGAACACTGTCCCGGCCCGGGTGCTGGATGAGGAGGCCCTGCGGGACCTGAAGCCGGGGTGTCTGGTCATCGACCTGGCCTCCAAGCCGGGAGGGGCGGATGTGGGAATTGGGAAAGGCCGCCTGCGGCCCTGCCCGGCATGGGCGGGGCCGCAGGCGGCCTTCTGAGATCTCATATAAAAAGGTTATGCCCGGTGGGGACGCCCGATCAGATGGCAAACAGTTTGCCCAAATGGGGCCGCCTAGTTTTGATTCCGCAATGGCGCAGCGCGCTCCATAAGGTTGCCTGATGACTGGTTACCACTGGTATGCCAAGATCTGTCTCCAGATCGCCCACCAGCCCCAGGGTGTCCAAAGCCATGCAACTCAAGAAGAACACATCGGCCCCTTTCAGATCCATCTTCACGGAGTTCCGATACAAAAAAGGCTTCTCCGCATTGTAGATGCGGCCCTTTTCAACCCCGGACATATCCATGCCTAGGATGGTCCGGACCTCAAAGCCGTTATCTTCCAAGAATTTGCGCTCAGCTTCATTGGTGGCGTCGGGGTAGGGGGTTAGTACGGCCAGCGATCTGGCCCCCAGGGCGTTGAGCGATTCTAACACGGCGGTGCTGGTGGTAAGGCCCGGCGTACCGCTGGCCTGTTTGATACGCTCCATGCACTCCTTGTCCCAGCCCACACCTTGAATAAAGCTGCCGGAGGTGCAACAGAACACAATCAGGTCTAGATCTTGCCCCTTATATTTGGACGCAGTGTCCTCCAACTGACCGGTGAGGATCTTCAGCCCCTCAGGGGTGGGGTCTGGGAAAGGCATCTTCATGGAAGAGAAGGAGACGCCGTCCGGCGCATAAATGTGAAAGGCGTGCTCCACATTTTCGCCCGGCATGGGGCTGATCAGTCCGATTCTGGCTCTCCAGCCATACATATTATTTCCACATCCTTTCTGATAAGAGCTGCGGCGATTGTTTTAAAGAGATTAGAGCTTACAGGGACAGGCACTCCGCCAGCTGGGACATGTCGTCCAGCTGGTCGATGACATGGCACAGCTCAATAAAGCGGGCGGTCTTGCCCTCGGACAGGTTGGCGGCCTTGGCGCCCACCCGGAAGGTGCGCTCCACATCCTCCCACTGGAAGGGGTTCCTGGGATGACCCTTGGGGAAGGGCAGGGTCTTTTCAAACTGCTGTCCGTCCTTCAGGGTGACGCGCACGGTGGTGGAGGGGAAGGAGCCGCTCTGGAACATGCTGAAGGCCACGGTCAGATCCTGGAGATTGTCCGGATCCATCTTGACCCGGGAGGCCAGCTCCAGCAGGGACTTGTCCGCCAGGCGGCTGGCGTCGTACCAGTTGGGACCGGGCGCGCCCCGCAGCAGGTAGGCCGCCAGGCAGTAAGGAATGCTGAACTGAGCGTCGCGGCAGCTGGCGTAGCCGTCCCAGCTGAACTTGTCCCGCTCCAGATAGGTGGGACTGACGAAGATCTCCTCGATCTCATCCGGCTGGAAGTCGTGGGCCCGCTTCAGCTCGTCCAGGCAGTCCAGCGGCGTCTGGATCCACATGTTGGAGGGCCAGTGCTTGAGCAGAAGATCGCCGAACAGATACTCGGTCCCCACGTTGCGGTCGATCCAGCCCTCGTTGGCAAAACCGCGCATCATCATGGGATAGCCGGATTCCACATCCATAACGTTGTAGATGTTGTCCAGCTCGTTGCGCTTGGCCATGCCGGCCACCATGACGCCGGTCAGGCTGGTGATGGCGTACTGAAGATGATAGAAGTCAGAATGCTGCTGAGCGAGAATGGCGTTGACCACAGGGGTGGAACAGGCGGTGGCGCCCATCAGCAGGTTGAACTGCTCGGCGTCGCAGCCAAGCAGCTTTCCGGCGGCGGGAGCGCCGGCGAAAATCTGCCAGGAACCCAGGCCCCAGCCGTACTTTTTGGTATTATACTCGGGAGTGGGCTGGATGTAGCAGGCCACGCGCTGATACACCTCAAAGCCGCCGATGACCGCGGTGATAAAGTCCTTACCGCTCTTGTGCATGGCCTCGGTCATGGCCATGGAGACCGAGATCAGGTGGGCGCTGGGGTGGCCGGTGTAGCTGCAGTCCTCCCAGTCCAGGGTATCGGCGGCTACGGCGTTGGCCATGATGGCCCCGTGCATGGGCACCTTGCCGGGCTCGCCCCACATGGTGGACATCATGTCCGAGGACTGGCCGATCACCGCCCGGGCCGTACTTCTGGCGCTGACTGCCGTGGGCAGGGTCCTGCCCGCCAGGGCGGCGCCCACCACATGCAGGGTGAGCATCTTTGCCTTTTCTACCAGCTCCGGAGCCAGATCCTTGAACTCCAGTTTTGTGATAAAGTCGCACAGCCCTTTGGTATACTCCGTCATGTTGCGCACCTCGTATCAATAAAAGTAGTAGTTTTTAAAGCCCCTCTCCAAGGGCTTGACACACAGTTGAAAACAGGCCTCCGGTCAGATCGTCTTTTTCGGGGCGATCTGGGACAAGAGCGCATTGCACGCCTTGCCGCTGCTGCCGGAGAGATATTCCTCCTCAGGCACGCAGGTCAGCGCGCCGAAGGAGCAGGCACGGACGCACGCGGGCTGCAGGCCGTTTTTCACCCGGGTGTTGCAGCCGTCGCACTTCACCATTTTTCCGTCGGAGGGACGGTAGCGCGGCGCGCCGAAGGGGCAGGCCAGGGCGCAGCTCTTGCAGCCGATGCAGTTGGTGTTGTCATAGATGGTAAAGCCGGTATCCGGATCCTTGCTGAGGCAGCCCACCGGACATGCGGCGATGCAGGGCGCGTCGGTACAGTGCATGCACGCCGCGGAGAGATAGGCGCAGTACACACTGCCGTCGGCCTGCTCGATCTCCTCGTCAAAGGTCCTGCGGAAGCAGGGATCCTGCGCGGCGGGGTCCACGTCGTTCTGGTCCATACATCCGATCATGCAGGCGGAGCAGGCACAGCACCGGTCCTCGTCAAATACAAACACATATTTCATGCTTTGGCCCCCTGATATTTGCTGATATTGCAGCGCATCCCCTTATACCCCGGGAAGCCGCTGTAGGGATCCAGGTGATTCCGGCCCAGGAGGTTGTTCACATTGGCCTGGGTATAGCCGGGCAGAGCCATAATGACGCCGGGCTTGATCTTGCTGGTGGTCTTTACCTTCATACGGATCTCGCCGTAAGGGCTGGAGAGGGTCGCGTCATCTCCGTCCCTGAGCCCCAGCCGGGCGGCGTCCTGCCGGTTGATCTCGCAGGTGGGATCGGGCTGCAGGCTGTGGATCCACGGCGTATCGTGCAGGCGGGAGTGGATCGCGTAGGCCTTGCGGGCGCCGGTGCACAGGCAGAAGGGGTAGTCCCTCCGGGTCTCCTCGTCGTTCTGGTCGAAGAGAGGATCCACATAGCTGGGCAGCGGGTCCAGACCGTACCTGGGGTCGATGGCCGCGATGGCGGTGGAGTAGAACTCGAACTTTCCGGTGGAGGTCTTGAAGCCCTCCTTCAGGTATTTTCCGGGCTTGACGGGCCACTGGGCGGTGGGTACCTTCATGGGCATGTCGCTCTTTTTCAGATCGGCGATGGTCAGGCCGCAGCCGTCGATCATCCAGTCCAGGCAGGCCTCATACCCCTGCTTGAGCAGATCGTCGTCCAGGTCCATGACTCTGGCCAGTTCACACAGGATATCCACATCGGACTTGGACTCATACAGGGGCTTGATGGCCGGTTTGGTATACACCAGGTATCCGCCCCGGTAGCACTTGAGCTCGCTGCGCTCCACCGAGGAGCAGGCAGGCAGCACGATGTCGGCATACTTGGCGGACATGTTCATAAAGAGGTCCACATCCACGATAAAGTCCAGCTTCTCCTTCATTGCCTCCAGCAGCCGGTCGCTCTCCGGGAACATCTTGGCGTTGAACCCCAGCGCGAACATGGCCTTGACGGGGTAAGGCGTACCCTCCTCCAGCTGACGCAGGAGATCCATGGCCTGGAACTCGTCAAACTGGGCGTTCCACAGCGGGAAGCGCTGGGCGCCGATGCGCTCGGCGGTGCCGGGATAGCGGGCGCTGCGGAACTCCTCGTCCCTGGTTTTGAAGCCCGCGGGCTGCCGCAGATAGGAGGCGGGGACGGGGTAATTGCCGCCCTCCCGGTCGTAGTTGCCGGTCAGCGCGGAGAGGCACAGGATCGCCCGGTTGGTGTTGAAGCCGTTGACGCGGTGCACCAGGGCGGAAGCCGAGAAGTTGGTACAGGCCGGGCCGTTGGTGGCGTAAAGTTTGGTGGCCTCGTAGATCTCCTCCGGCTTGAGCCCGGTGATCTCGCTGACCTTTTCCAGGGGATACTGCTGCACCAGCTCCTTATACTGCTCAAAGCCGTAGGTGTACTTCTCGATGTAATCCATGTCGGCCCAGCCGTTATCGATGATGAGCTTGGCCATGCCCAGGGCCAGGGCGCCGTCGGTGCCGGGGTTGATCTGCAGGAAAATGTCGGCCAGGTTTTTGGCGGCGGGGGTATACCGTATGTCGATGATGATGACCTTGCCGCCCCGCTCCTTCAGCTTGCGCACCCCCTCCACCGACAGGTGGTGGGAGTAGTAGCCGTCGTAGTTCCAGCCCAGGAAGGTCTTTGCGTGGGCCATGTCAGGCGCGGCCCCGCCCCCCACGGTGACCTTGTTGCCCATTTTCATGGAGACCGCGCAGACGCTGTCGTCGGTACCGAAGTTCACGCTGCCGAAGTCATAGGCGAACCGCTGGTAGATGGGCCGGTACCACTTGGAGTAGCCGCTGTAGAAAACGACAGAGTTGGGAGAGTACTCCTCCTTCACCCGGTTGAGCTTTTCGGCAATGATCCGGTAGGCCTCATCCCAGCTGATGGGTTCAAATTTCCCCTCGCCCCGCTCTCCCACGCGCTTCAGGGGCGTCCGGATGCGGTCCTCGCGGTAGACATAGCTGCGCTGGGAGGAACCCTTTGTGCAGAGCTTGCCGTGGTTGTAGGGATGGCCGGGCGTGCCCTCCACCCGGATGATCTTCCCGTCCTTGACGTAGCAGTCCAGGCCGCAGTGGTGGCTGGGGCTGCAGATGGCGCACAGGGAGTGCCTGATCTCGATGCCGGTGTCCTCCCCGGGGATCTTTGCTTTCAGTTTTTTCTCCAGTTCAGTCAAGAGGGTCCCCTCCCAAGAATTTGATGAAGCCGTCCGGAATCCCTTCTTTTTTCAGGAAACAGATGGTCTGGGTGCTCAGCGCGGAATCGGGGCTTTCGATGGATTTGATAAAAGCGTTCTTCACGATGCCGCTGCAGAGCGCAGCTCCGATGATATTGATGCACTTGACGGTCCGGCCGTCCCGGGCGGCCCGAATGTAATACCGCCCGTCCTCGTACTCATAGACCTCGTCCGACGGTCTGCAGGAGCTGACGTCTCCGATGCTGATGAAATCATAGTGCAGGTAGTGGGCCAGATTCACCAGAACATTGGCGTCGAATTCCATGCTGCCGCCGGCCATGTTCGTACCGGCGGTCAGGCCCTGGCGCACCGCGTTGTACCAGACGCCGATGTTCCGGGGCGTGCCGCTCTGGATATCCACAGCCTCACAGCAGTCGCCCGCCGCATAGATTCCCTGGCAGCTGGTGCGCATCTGCCGGTCCACCAGAATGCCCCGGTTTATGGCAATGCCGCTGTCCTTGAGGAACCCCACATTCATCCGCACGCCGATGCACACCGCCACGGTGTCCGCAGTGAAGCGCTCGCCGCTCTTCATGACGGCGGTGAGCCGGCCGTCCTCCTCCCGCTGGATGCAGGAGAGCATCTGGCCGCAGCGGACGGTCACGCCCATGGCCTCCAGATCCCGCTGGATGCGCCGGGCGGTCTCCTTGAAGGTGGCGGTGCAGAACATCTGGTCGGCGCCGTCCACAAGGGTGCAGGCGACGCCCCGTTCCACCAGATCCTCCACGACCTTGATGCCGACCCAGGAGGAGCCGATCACGAGGCCGCTTTTTACCGCCCCGCTGTCCAGCATCCCCTTCAGACGGAGGGCGTCCTCCGCCGTGCGCATTTTGATCACGCCGGACAGGTCCAGTCCCGGGATGGGCGGCATGATGGCGGAGGCCCCTGTGCTGATCAGGATTTTGTCGTATTTCTCACGGCCGCCGTCGGCAAAGCAAAGAGTTTTTTCTTCCGGAAGGAGTCCGGTCACCGGACGGTTTTTATGATAGTTCAGCTTCAGCTCCGCGCAGACCTGTTCCGGAGAGCCGTAGGGGAACATCGCCTCATAGGGGATGGCCCCCTTCACATAGTAGGTAGTGAGCATGGGATTGTACGGCCCCAGAGCGGTGTCGGAGTAGACGTCGATCTCCGCTCCGGGAGACAGCTGCCGCACGGCCTTGGCGCCGTTATATCCTGCGGCGCCGAAGCCAACAATGGCCATTCTGCTCATAGCGTCTCAGTCCCTTCTGTCGGGAAATTTTTTATCCGTTTGTCAGCAGCATCGCGATGGTGAACACGATGCAGGAGACCAGCACATGCAGGCCGATGGCCAGGCCGGTAACCTTCATGCGCATCTTGGGATCCGGGATCTCGCTGCGGCCATGGAAAATGGAGGCGGGAGCGGAGGAACCGGGCAGGAAGATGCCGATGTTGCAGGCGTAGATCAGCGCGCAGCCGAAGAACATGGGATTGGCACCGGAGGAGACGATGAAGGGGCTGATGACTGCGATCATCAGATTGCCCAGGGCGATGTTGGAGCCCACGTTGGTCAGGAACACCATGAGGACGATGGTCAGGATCATCAGGAACACGGGGCTGCGGCCTCCGAATACGGGAGTGAACAGCTCCTGCAGCCAGGCGGAGATACCGGTTCCCTCCGAGGTGACGGCGGTAGCAAGAGGAATGGTAACGGCGATCATCCAGATCACGGGCCAGGAAACGGCGGCGTCACTGTTCTTGATATCGTTGAAGACGATGGCGGCCTTGCCGTCTCCCTCGCCGGAGGGGAGGATCATCAGGATGGCGGTGCACAGGCAGAAGAGGCCGGCCACGGACAGCGAGCCGTTGATGAAGTTGGACAGCGCGTTGCCCTTGAACGTACCGGCGAAGATGGCAAGGAACACCGTGATGAGATAGACGATCAGGATGCGCTGGCATCTGGGACGCAGGTGCTTGCTCTCCTCGCCCAGCTTTTCCACATCAAAGGCCTCCATCATGGAGAAATCCACCTTGAAGAGCCTGGCGCCCAGGAAAATATAGGCAGTGATGACGATGGTGCCGATGACGGCGGTGCACATGAACATCTGCCCCAGATTGATGGCCGTGCCGGTAATGTTGGCCCAGCTCTTGGCAAGGCCCATCTGCCAGCTCTTGTAGGGCATCATGGAAACGCCCAGCATCTCAGCCAGCAGGATACCGCCGAAGCCGTAATAGCGGAAGGAGCTGTTCTTGTCATAGCCGCAGTTCTCCGCGATATCGTTCCAGATGCTGTAGAGCAGCAGGAACAGGGGGATGGTCTCCATGACGATGCAGCACCACATGGTCAGGAACATGAAGGACCAGGTATACAGCTTGGGACGCCGGTGGAAGGCCTTGATGGACAGGGTCTTGCGGATCAGCCACTTGCTCACGCCGTAAATGACGATGGCGCCGGTGGTGAAATACTGGGTGATGACCTGGAAGACCAGAGAGCTGCCCAGTGTCAGGGAGACCGTCTCGGCAATGCCCGAGGTATAGCCGGTCATGGCGAAGGCGATGATCGCCAACAGCGAGGGCCAGATGATCTCACAGGTGGAATAGGCGTAAATGACGCCGATAAATACGCCCAGAAGCTTCATGCCCAGAGGCGTCACGGTGGAGAAGGTCGGCAGATAACCGAACCCGAACATCAGCAGGATGGAGATCGCGATGTGGACATATTTCATCGGTGAGTTCTTTTTTTCGATGGCGGCAGTTTTACCCATTTTGTTTACTCCCTTCTTCTTTGTCTCTCACACAACACGGTACAAAGACCGCTCATTCTCCCTCTTCGAAGTACTTCAGGACCTGAATGCCATGCAGGTGATCCAGCCCCAGGTTCTTCAATGTCCGGCCCTGCTCATAGTAGGGCGTCTGGTTGATGGCCTCGGCCACCTTCACCATGGCGGCGTACAGCGGCGTCTCCACGCCCACCGCCTTCGCCACAGACAGGAACAGACAGCCCAGAATGGGGATATCCTCGGTGATGTACCGGGAGGAGAGGCTGTCAGGCCCGATCAGGTTCTTGAAGTGGTCAAACTGGTGGATGGTGGGATCTGCATATTTGCGGTGGCTGCCCGAGGGCGACGGAGTACAGGGAAGGCCCAGGGCGTCCATGACCTTCTTTTTCTCGGCCCACATGCCGTCCGCCAGATTCAGCGTGCTCCGGCAGATGCCCTGTTTGAAAATGTAATAGGGCTCCTTGGCATTCTCGATGGCCCCCGCGTTCACGATGGTCAGTGAGATATGGCTGAGCAGGTTGGGCGCGTTGAAGGCAGTCTCCAGAATAGAGCTGGCGGGGATGAGCTCATATACCCCCTCAAAGGCCTTGACCAGCCGCGCGGTATCCCGGGCGGGGAAGGCGGCGGCTTTTTTGGGCCTGTATGCGTTGCCGGCAAAGGCCTGCCGGTCTCCCAGCCGGCGGCAGGAGAACAGGTTGCCGCAGGTGTCGCCCACCACCACATCCTTGACGCCATACTCCTGAAAGACCCTGTGGTAGATGAGCGAGCCCAGATTTCCGGCGCTCACGAGCACAGCGGCGCCCGGCTCAAGGTGGGGCGCGATCAGACGGGCCACCTGCTCATCCAGGTTGGAGATCGTACAGCAGATGACCAGCTCCGCACCGCTCAGCGTGGCCTTCACGTCGTTTGTGACCGCGTGGATGGCGGCCGTCCCCTCAATGGCGCCCGTGAGCTCCATCATCACGGAATATTCTGTGGAGATTTGGTCTCCTTCCTTCTGGAAGACGTCGCACAGCCACACCTGGTATCCGCGCATGGAAAGCTCGGAGGCGACGGTGCATCCGGTGCCGCCTGTGCCCATAACTGCGATTTTCTTCATGTCACATTCCCCCAATTATGATAAATTGCCGCGCGCTTCACCGCGGAGACGGTGCCCCTGGCCTGGAGGCATCACTTTGGGAATTGAACCTGCAGGTGCTTTTTTACGACACAATGGTACTAAATCCGACCGGGAAAAGCATTGTGCATTATAATAATGGATGGACAAAAATATCTGCGGATCTGTTGTTCAAACGAACAACAGATCCGCAGATATTTTGCGGGATTTTGTGCAATTTTATAGGAAAATTTTATATTTACCGCTTGGATCTATTTGAAAGCGGAAGAGCGTGAGGGACGGCCCTCCACCGCTATGGAGCGTCCTCCTCTGCGGCCTGCAGCCTGCTGTAACACAGGAATGCCAGCCGCAGGGTCAACAGACCGTCCGTGGTGTGGACGGAGAAGCCGGTGAGTTCCTCGATTTTTTTAAACCGATGCTGCAATGTGTTCCGGTGGGTATAAAGCTTTTGGGCGGTCACAGTCAGATTGAGATCACATTCAAAATATGTTTTCAGGGTCTCCAGCAGGATCTGATCCATTTTGGACGCGAGCAGGCGTCCGTATACGAAAGAGACGATGTTTTGAAGGACCTTCCTGGAGGTGTGGGCGATAAAATTGCCCAGCACGATGGAATTGCCCAAAAAGACGTTTCGCTCGGGATAAAGCAGCTTGCCGGAGGAAAGGCGCAGTGTCAACTGCTCATACTGCCTCTCGTAGTCGGAAAGATCGCAGCATTGGATCCCGACGACGGCATGCAGGACCAGGCAATAGTCTTTCTTTGCAATATCCACCAGGCTCCTGCACAGATCAAACAGGTACATGGCGTTGGACTCGGGCTCTTTTCTGCGGTTGACGGACAGAACGATGGCGTTCTGCTCGGATGTGTCGGTCAGGATCAGATCCTGCTTCTGATAAAAATAGTTGGGGAGTTGATTTAAGAATTGCTCCACGGAATACAGATACTGTTTTTTGTCAAGGACAAGTCTGCGGTTCCCGCTGGGAAGGTCGATCGTGTCCGTCTTGGATAGTTGGAGGAGCAGAGAGGTGCGTGGAATGGAAAGATCCACCCCCAGGTGCTGCAGATCCTTTATGAGCTGTCCGGGATCCTGCGGATGGACGCCTACCAGCACGGAGAGCGTATTGCCGAGGGAAGAGCCGCTTTCTTTTTGCTTGCTGTTTCGATCCTCACGTTCCAGCATCAGCTCGGCAACGGTTTTTGCCAGTTCGAGGCAGGCGCTGTCTGAAGCCGGCAGATTCTCCAGCTCAATGGCGCCTGCGATCCGGTGGCGCAGGGTCACACAGGCGATGGAAGACGGAACGGCATCCGCTTCGGCAGCCGGTATCCGGCCGGGGGAACAGGAACGCTGTAAATACTGGCCCGCGGCGGCATTTAACTGCCCGACCCGCTGCGGAACGGAAGAAGCGATGACAATTCCCTCCCGGTCCATGATATGGACCGGGAACGGCTGGACGGATTCCAACTTTTTGAGAATACATATGGCGGTATCGCGGTCCAAAAGCATGATCTCCCTCCTTGTCATATCGGGCACGGCTTGAAAAGAAATACGCGGCACAGGCAGTATGGCAGTTGACAGGCTCAGCGAAAAGGAATGATTGCAGATAGTTTATCGCATACAAAACGGAATTGCAAATACCATAATTTGCGGGGAGGAACAGGATGCTTCGGCTTCGGAAAGCGTCCTGCCCGGCTCTGAGCCGCCGGCCGGCCGCGGAGCGCCTTGCTCCGGAGAGGGAAACAGAGTACAATGAAGAAAATACCAAACAAGGAGGAAGCCACATGGATGAGCAGATCAAGGGAGCCGGGCTGGAGATCACGGTGCGGGAAATGGGAGCAGAGCTCCAGTCCCTGCGGTGCGGCGGCAGGGAATGGATGTGGAGCGGCGACAAGGCGGTGTGGGGCCGCCGTGCCCCCGCCTGCTTTCCCTGGTGCGGCCGGCTGAAGGACGGGTACTTTGAACAGGACGGACGGCGGTATGAGAACGGCCCCCACGGCTTTGCCCGGGAGTATGAGCATACCATGATCGAGCGGGATGAGAAAAGACTGGTGTTCCGGCTGGACTGGTCGGAGGAGACGCTGGCGCGCTATCCGTGGAAATTCCGGTTTGAGACGGTCTACGAGGCGGAGGGGCGCACCCTGCGCTCCACCTACCGGGTGACCAATCTGGATGAACGGACCATGCCCTTCCAGGCCGGGTTCCATTATGCCTTTGCCCTGCCCCTGACAGAGGGACTGGACACCGGCGGCCACGAGCTGCGGTTCGAGGGGCCGGAGGAGCCGGAGGAGGTACTGACGCCGGAGGGATTCGTCACCGGCACCCGCCCCCGGTTCACCGGGCAGGACCGGGTGGCGCTGGACGACCGGCTCTTCGAGCAGGACTCCATCTGCCTGAAGGGGCTGCGTACCCGGTGGATCGAGCTGGGCACAAAGGAGCCGGGCCCCGCGCTCCGCCTGGGGATGGAGGGCTTCCCCTATGTGCTGCTCTGGTCCAAACCGGGCCCCATGCGCTTTGTCTGCATCGAGCCCTGGCACGGCCTGCCTGACGCCGCCGGCGGAGACCACGACCTGTTCCACCGTCCCGCTGTCCGCCTGCTGGAGCCGGGAGAGACCTTTTCCTGTACCCAGACCGTCACCGTGATGCCCTGAAGGGCGGAGCGGGAGAACTTGCAGCACCCGGCGGGCCGGACTGCAAATGCCGCCGGAGCATGGATGTGCGCGGGAAGCGGACATCCGGAAAGGACTGCCTCCGGCGGGCAGATGGAAAAAAGACCTGCGCCCGGGCGCTGTGGGGAGAAAAAGGGCCGCTCTTTATTAAGTTTGAGACGTGAAAGCGGGAATAGCCCTGAAATTTCAAAGGCTGGAAATGAAAGAAGAAAATAAAACTGTTGCAATTCATAGAGAAAGGACGTATAATAGATGAGACAAATACATTTGTCCGCGTAGCAAATACAGTGGGGCGACCCACACGCAAGGAGGAAATGAAATGAAACGCAACAAAGCTTTGTCTCTCGTCCTGGCCGGGGCTATGGCTCTGGGCCTCCTGGCCGGCTGCGGCGGCTCGGGCAACAGTCAGACCCCCGGCAGCTCCGCCGGCGATAAGGTCGTGAAGATCGGCGTATACGAGCCCTCCACCGGCGACTCCGGCGCCGGCGGCAAGCAGGAGATGCTGGGCATGCAGTACGCCAACAAGGAGACTCCCACCGTGGAGATCGGCGGCGAGACCTATCAGGTCGAGCTGGTCTATGCCGATAACGGCTCTTCCACCGACAAGGCCGTGTCCGCCGCCTCCAAGCTGGTGGACGAGGGCGTGAGCCTGGTCCTGGGCTCCTACGGTTCCGGCGTGTCCATCGCCGCCGGCCCCACCTTCGGCGACGCCGGCCTGGCCGCCATCGGCGTGACGTGCACCAACCCCAACGTCACCGCCGGCAACGACTACTATTTCCGTATCTGCTTCCTGGATCCCTTCCAGGGCACCGTCCTGGCCAATTTCGCCCAGGAGAAGTTTGACGCCAAGACCGCCTATCTGCTGGGCGAGCTGGGCAACGAGTATGACCAGGGCCTGATCTCCTACTTTGAGCAGGCCTTCACCGCCGGCGGCGGCAAGGTCATCAAGGACTCCTTCCCCACCAACAACTCCGACTTCAGCTCCTACCTGAACAAGGCCAAGAGCGAGAACGCCGACGTTATCTTCTGCCCCGTGTCCATCGCCTACTCCACCCAGATCGTGAAGCAGGCCGCCTCCCTGAATATCGCCGCCCCCATCCTGGGCTCCGATACCCTGGACAGCAACATGGTGCTGGAGGCCGCCGCCGGCAGCAGCGTACAGATCTACTGCTCCACCTTCTATCAGGAGGGCGGCTCTCCGGAGTTTGACGAGGGCATCAAGGCCTGGATCAACAGCGACGCCACCGCCAAGACCAACAACGGCGGCAACGACACCATCGCGGCCGTCACCGCCATGGGCTATGACGCCTACTATGTGGCACTGGAGGCCATCAAGACCGCCGGTTCCACCGATCCCGCCGCCATCAAGGCCGCCCTGCCCGGCGTGACCTACACCGGCGTGTCCGGCGCCATCGCCTTTGACGAGGTGGGCGACGCCGTCCGCGATACCGCGTACATCAAGGTGGCCGACAACGCCAACAGCGCCTGGATGCTGGAAAAGGAGCAGCAGGCCGGCTGAGCGCCCGTCTCCGGCGACCCAAGATAAGACATTCTGGCTTGGCGGGGGCGGCTGCCCCCGCCAAGCACTGTGTCAGACGCAGCGATGGGCTGCCTCGAAAGGAGCCCATGGCTCTTTTCGAGACAGCCCAAATCACGCAAAGGAGGGAACTCTGTGGAGTTTGCTATTTCCATCCTGCTCTCCGGAATCTCGGTGGGCGGACAATACGCCCTGATCGCCATCGGCTATACCATGGTGTACGGCATCCTCCGCCTGATCAACTTTGCCCACGGCGACGTGTTCATGGTGGCCGGCCTGCTGCTGGTCTACACCGTGACCTGGCTGCCGCTGCCGGCGGCCATGCTGCTGGTGCTGGCGGCCACGGTGGCCCTGGGCTTCGTCATCGAGCGCGCGGCCTATAAGCCCCTGCGCTCCGCCCCCCGCATGTCGGTCATGATCTCGGCCATCGGCGTGAGCTATCTGCTCCAGAACCTGGCCACCTATGTCACCGGCGGCCTGCCGCAGATGTACCCCACCATCCCCTTCCTGTCGGACACGGTGGTGGTAATGGGGGCTGCCACCAAATGGGTCACCCTGGTCACGCCCGTGCTGGTGCTGGCCCTTGTCATCGGCCTGACCCAGCTCATCAACCACACCAAGATCGGCATGGCCATGCGGGCGGTGGCCAAGGACTTTGAGACCAGCCAGCTCATGGGCATCAAGATCAATTCGGTCATCTCCATGACCTTCATCATCGGCTCCTTCCTGGCGGCGGTGGGCTCCATGCTCTACTTCACCAATTACCAGTCCATCGTGCCCCTGTCGGGCGCCATGCCCGGCCTGAAGGCCTTCGTGGCGGCGGTGTTCGGCGGCATCGGCTCCATCCCCGGCGCCGTCATCGGCGCGTTCCTCATCGGCATCTGCGAGACGGTCATCAAGGGCTCCGACTGGACAGTCTTTTCCGACGCGTTCACCTTCGCCCTGCTCATCGTGGTGCTGGTGGCCAAGCCCACCGGACTCTTCGGTGAAAAGGCCACCGACAAGGTCTAAAGGAGGGGTGCGCAATGAAACAGAACAAAAGCAAGAAGGGCGTGTGGATCGCCCTGGTGTGCATCATCCTCCTGCTGGCCGTGATCGTGGTGCTGGAGAATGTGCTCAAGCCCACCTCCATGCTCTTCCCCGTGCTGAAAAAGGGCGCGGTCTACTCTCTGGTGGCGGTGTCCCTCAATCTGCTCAATGGCTTTACCGGCCTGTTCTCTCTGGGTCAGGCGGGCTTTATGCTCCTGGGCGCTTATACATACGCCATTCTCACCGTGCCCTCCGCCGCCAAGGAGAGCGTGTATTACCTGTACGGCGGCTCGGCAGTGAAGTTTGCTTTGCAGGAGGTGCTCGCGCCCCCCATCCCGGGCGGTGAGGTCATCGGCCTGATTCTGGGCGTGGCGCTGGCCATCATCCTGGCCGGCCTGGTGGCCGCAGGCTTTGCCTATCTCATCGGCCTGCCGGTCCTCCGGCTCAAGAGCGACTACCTGGCCATCGCCACCCTGGGCTTTGCCGAGATATTGCGGGCGGTATTCCAGTGGGACGCCCTGGGCCCGGTGACCAACGGCGCAAATATGCTCAAGAATTTCCCCACCTTCACCAGCTTCAATGTCAAGAACGCCGGCGGCGCGGTGGTGCTGCGCCTGTCCACCTTCGTCCCCTTCCTGGTGGCCATCCTCTGCATCACCGTCATCGTGCTGCTCATCAACTCCTCCTATGGCCGGGCTTTCAAGGCCATCCGGGAGGATGAGATCGCCGCGGAGGCCATGGGTATCAATCTGGCCCGGCACAAGATGCTCTCCTTCTGCGTCAGCTCCTTCTTTGCAGGCGTGGGCGGCGCGCTGCTGGCCATGTATTCCAACCAGGTCCAGGCAAAGCCCTTCACTTCCGCCATGACCTATGAGATATTGCTCATCGTGGTCATCGGCGGCATCGGATCGGTGTCCGGCTCCTGCATTGCCTCGTTCCTGTATATCGCCTGCTCCGAGTGGTGGCTCCGCTTCCTGGACAGCGAGATGGTGCTGAGCAGCGGCTTTAAGGTCCCCCTGCTCCGCAACGGCTTCCGCATGGTGGTCTTCTCGGTGGTCATCATGATCGTGGTGCTCTTCTTCCGCCGGGGCATCATGGGCGACAAGGAGCTGCCCGACCTCTTCCGGCAGCGCAAAAACAGGAAGGAGGCAGCCAGATGAGCCAGAACGTCCTTCGAGTTGAGGATATCACCATGCAGTTTGGCGGCGTGGT
>JALEZN010000074.1 GCA_022772585.1 Clostridiales bacterium | reverse complement strand
GGCCTTCCAGTAGAGCTTTGCCGCCTGACGGCTGTCCCGCTGCACGCCGATGCCGTACTCATAGCATACCCCGAGGCAGCACAGACCATCCGTACTGCCCTGGGCTGCCGCCCGGCCGTACCACAAAACGGCGGTCTCCGCATTTCGCTCCACGCCGTCGCCGAACTCAAAACAGCGGCCCAGCTGTGCCTGTCCCACCGGGTCACCCTGGAAGGCGGCGGCCTTCAGCCACTCCACCGCCGCCGCCGGGGAGCGCTCCACGCCGATGCCGTCATGATAACAGCGCCAGAGCAGGATCTGGGCCCGGGGAAAACCGGCCTCCGCCGCCCGGCGGTACCACTCTGCCGCCCGGACTATGTCCGGCCCCACGCCGATCCCCTGCTGGAGACAGAAGCCGAAATTACACATGGCGGGCACATAATCCAGCAGAGCGGCCTGCTCATAGAGCCATGCGGCCTGCCGGGGGTCGGCCTGGATACCCACCCCATTCTCCATGCACCAGCCCAGATTGCTGATGCCGCAGGCCTCGCCCATGCCAGCGGAATGCCGGAAGCAGGCCAGGGCGCGCGCCTCATCCCGCGCCGGGCCCTCGATCCAGTAGCTCCCCAGCAGGGCCCACTCCCTTCCGGAGAGCTGCGCCTCCTCCGCCGGCTCCATGGTATGTCCGCAGTCAGGGCAGCACTCCGGCCGCTCCTCCTGCTCCACGATGCACGGGCACTCTTCCTGCGTACAACGGTAGATCATGGCGTGCTCCGCCCTCCTTCCTGTGGGTATGTCCGCCCATTCTAGACGGTTAGTTTATCACATCTTGTTCCCGGCTGCAAGAAAGGGCAGCTCCGGGCAAACAAGAAAAGCCCCGCACCGGTGGTGCGGGGCTCTGGCTCTTGTCTTATGACTTAGTAAAACTTCTTGCGGTTCTTACGGGCAGCCTCAGACTTCTTGCGGCGCTTGACGCTCGGGCTCTCGTAGTGCTCACGCTTACGCACCTCGGCCAGGACGCCCGACTTGGCGCAGCTACGCTTAAAGCGCTTCAGAGCGTTCTCCAGAGACTCGCCGTCCTTAACACGGACTTCCGACATTGATTTCCCCTCCCTCCGAAGCGGCGGTCAACGCCGCCAAAGGGCCACATACTGATAGTTATGGCTTTAACATTAATATATTATATCCAAGGCCCGCCATATTGTCAAGGATGATTTTCAAAAAGGGAAAAACAGCCTCAGCGTTCCTGGAAAAACTCGATATGCTCCCCGGCGGGGCCGGTGCAGAAAGCGATACGGATGGGATAATCCTCCCCCAGGCACTTGTCCACCGGCTCGATGAATACCGGGCGGCCCGCCGCGCGGACCCGCTCGATCATGCCGTCCACGTCGTCCGTGGCGAAGGCGATATGGGCAAAGACCCCTTTTCCCGCGCCGGCGCCGCTCGCCGTGACCTCCAGCAGGGTGTTGCCCAGGTCCAGCATGGCGCCCCGGCGCTCGCCCTGGCCCCACAGGCGGACCAGCGAGCACCCCAGGACGGTGCCGTAAAAATCCAGCGCCGCCTGAAACTCCGCTTCTCCCCCGGCCTTCAGGGAAATATGATGCACGCCTCTCATTTTACTTGGCGATGAGGTTGACCAGCTTGTTCTTCACCAGGATAGTCTTGACCAGGTTCTTGCCCTCGGTAAACTTCTGCACCTTGGGGTCGGCCAGGGCGGCGGCCACCACGGTGTCCTCGTCGCTGTCCATGGGGACCACCACGGTGCCGCGGAGCTTGCCGCACACCTGCACGGCAATGGTCACCTCGCTGGCCACGGTCTTGCTCTCGTCGTAGGTGGGCCAGGACTGCTGGCAGGCCATACCCTTTTCGGCGGCGAAGCCCAGGATCTCCCACAGCTCCTCCACCATGTGGGGCGCGAAGGGGGAGAGCATCAGCAGCAGGGCGCTCATGTCGCCCTTGGAGCAGCCATTCTGATAGAAGTCGTTGACCAGGGCCATCAGCGCGGCGATGGCGGTGTTGAACTTCATGGCCTCAATGTCGGCGGAGACCTTCTTGATGGCCTTGTGGATGGCGCTCTCGTTGGCGGCGGTGTAGTCCGGAGAATCGGTGCACTGCTCGGCCAGGTTCCACACACGGTCCAGGAAGCGCTTGCAGCCCTTCACCGCGTTGTCGCTCCAGGCGGCGGCCTTCTCAAAGTCGCCGATGAACATGATATACAGGCGCATGGTGTCGGCGCCGTACTGGGCCACCACGTCGTTGGGGTTGATGACGTTGCCGCGGCTCTTGCTCATCTTCTCGCCGCCCTCGCCCAGGATCATGCCGTGGCTGGTACGCTTCTTGTAGGGCTCCTTGGTGGGGACCACGCCGATGTCATAGAGGAACTTGTGCCAGAAACGGCTGTACAGCAGGTGCAGGGTGGTGTGCTCCATGCCGCCGTTGTACCAGTCCACGGGGGACCAGTACTCCAGCGCCTCCTTGGAAGCCAGGGCCTTGTCGTTGTGGGGGTCCATATAGCGCAGGAAGTACCAGGAGGAGCCGGCCCACTGGGGCATGGTATCGGTCTCACGCCTGGCGGGGCCGCCGCAGTGGGGGCAGGTGGTGTTGACCCAGTCGGTCATCTTGGAGAGGGGGCTCTCGCCGTCGTCGGTGGGCTCATAGCTCTCCACGTCGGGCAGCAGCAGGGGGAGCTGGTCCTCGCTCAGGGGCTGCCAGCCGCACTTCTCGCAGTAGACCATGGGGATAGGCTCGCCCCAGTAGCGCTGGCGGGAGAACACCCAGTCACGGAGCTTGAAGTTGACCTTGGCCTTGCCGATGCCCTTCTCCTCCAGCCAC
>JALEZN010000065.1 GCA_022772585.1 Clostridiales bacterium | reverse complement strand
GGATCTCCTCCAAGCCGGGATCTGAGGGGTACCGGGGTTCTTAGTATGGCATCAGTATACAGCGCAATGGTTACATCTTGGTCACATTTTGAACCGCTGCCGTACATAATTAAAAAATTTTTTAAACCCTTCTCTGTCCGCATGGAGCCGGGGGAGGGCAGAAAAGCCCGCCTCCGACCGGAGACGGGCCCTCATTTCGCATCAGCTCCGGCTGCAGGCGCGCTCAGCGGCCTCCACCACGTGTCCGACCAGCACGCAGGTGGTCACTGAGCCAACGCCGCCGGGGACGGGAGTGATGGCGTCCACCACCGGCGCCACCTGGTCAAAGGCCACGTCGCCGCAGAGCTTGCCCTCCTCATTGACGTTGATGCCCACGTCCACCACCACCTGGCCGGGGGCGGCAAAGGATGCGTCCACCACGCCGGCCTTTCCGGCCGCGACCACCAGGATCTCGGCCTCCCGGCAGACAGCAGGCATGTCCGCCGTGCGGGTATGGCAGATGGTGACGGTGGCGTTTTTCTGCAGCAGCATCATGGCCACGGGTCTGCCCACCACCAGGCTGCGGCCTACCACAGCCACCTTTTTTCCGGTCAGGTCGTAATTATAGTGGGCCAGGATCTCCATGCAGGCCTGGGCAGTGCAGGGGGGGAAGCCCCGCTTCACCCCGGCGAACACGCCGGCCAGCGAGCCGTCGGTGATGCCGTCCACGTCCTTCTCCGGGGCCAGGGCCCGGCAGACGGCCTCGTCATCGATGTGCCGGGGCAGGGGACGGAAGAGCAGACAGCCGTGGATGCCGGGGTCGGCGTTGACCTGGCCGATGACCTCCAGCAGTTCTTCCTGGGTGCATCCGGCGTCCAGTACGAAATGCCGCACCGCCACGCCGATCTTCTCGCAACGCTTGACCGCGCCCCGCTCGTAGCTGAGGTCGTCCTCACGCTCGCCCACCCGCACGATGGCCAGGGTAGGGGTTACGCCTCTGGCCGTCAATGCAGCGGTCCGCCGGACCAGGCTGTCGCTGAGGGCGGCGGCAACTTCTTTACCGGAGAGAATGGCAGCCATATGGATTCACGCTTCCTTTCATAGATCGATCAGTGGAACCGGGCGGCCACGTCGGCGTAGATGGCGTCGGCCATGGCGCAGTACCGCTCCAGCATGGCGTTGGCCTCATTTTCCAGACGGATGGCCTTGTCCCGGTCAGTCATGGACTTGGTGTTGATAAATACGTTAAGACTGGCGCCCTGGAGGGCGGCCTTGCAGCACACCACGCCCACGCCCACGTCGGAGATGGCGATGGCAGAGCCCATACGGGCGTAATCCTTGTGGAGCTCGATGGCCTCGCATGCGGCGCGCATGATGTCCATGGGCACGGCGCATGCGGCGTCCAGGGCCTGGGCCATGACCTGGGCCTTATAGGCCCGCTGCTCCTCAGTCTCCCTGGGCAGGCCATAGGCCCGGGAGAGGGGCTCGAAAGCCTCCGCATCAGCCGCCACCAGATCCGCCAGCCGGCGGCGCAGGGCCCCGGCCTTCTGATTCAGGGCGATCACGTCGGCCTCCACACTGGCGTATTTCTTCTTCCCAACGGTGAGATTACCTACCATATTGCCCAGGGCCACGCCTACCGCGCCCACCAGGGCTGAGGCGCCGCCGCCGCCGGGGACGGGAGCCTTGGAGGCCAGCGCGTCCAGAAACTCCGTACAGGTCTGTGCTGTCAGATTCATGTCCATCCCTCGCTTTATTATATTGGGTCGAATGCCCGCGCTGACGGGGCACAGGATCGTTTCTACCCTATCATGATAACGGACGGTCCCCGAAAAAGCAAGACTTATCAGTTTAAAGAACGGGAAAAGAAGCCCGGAACGGACGGGGAACGGCCGGCGGTCAGGGAGGGGCATTCTCCGGACGGGGGAGTTTTCACTCTTTCTCTTGCAATCAGGGGATTGATTCGTTATAATATAAAAGATTCCGTAAAAAACCGGTCGGAACAGGGAAAAAAGGCCGGAGATGATACTTTTTAGGAAAGTGTGATTGCGTTGAAGTACGATTTCGCATCCATCGAGCCCAAGTGGCAAAAGAAGTGGCTGGACGAAAAGACCTTCCACTGTGAGGAGCACGACAGCGGCAAGCCCAAGTTCTATGCGCTGGTGGAGTTCCCCTACCCCTCCGGACAGGGCCTGCATGTGGGCCATGCCCGCCCCTACACCGCCAGGGTCGTGGTGGCACGCAAGCGCCGGATGGACGGCTATAATGTGCTCTTCCCCATGGGCTACGACGCCTTCGGCCTGCCCACCGAGAACTACGCCATCAAGAACCACATCCATCCCGCCAAGGTCACTCACGACAACATCGAGAATTTCCGCAGCCAGCTGCAGATGCTGGGCTATTCCTTCGACTGGGACCGGGAGGTCAACACCACCGACCCCAGCTACTACAAGTGGACCCAGTGGATCTTCCTCCAGCTCTATAAGCACGGCCTGGCCTACAAGACCACCATGCCCGTGAACTGGTGCACCTCCTGCAAGTGCGTGCTGGCCAACGAGGAAGTGGTGGAGGGCGTGTGCGAGCGCTGCGGCTCCCCTGTCATCCGCAAGGAGAAGAGCCAGTGGATGCTGAAGATCACCGAGTACGCTCAGCGTCTCATCGACGATCTGGACGATCTGGACTTCATCGAGCGGGTCAAGATCCAGCAGAAGAACTGGATCGGCCGCTCCACCGGCGCCGAGGTCACCTTCAAGGCCACCACCGGCGAGGATATCGTGGTCTTCACCACCCGGCCGGACACCCTGTTCGG
>JALEZN010000056.1 GCA_022772585.1 Clostridiales bacterium | reverse complement strand
TGCAGCGGACATTCCTCCGGTCTTGGGAATGTGATGATCCCTTTCCGCATGACCGGGTTCCAGAAATTCGCCGTCATTTTGCCTGCCGTTTCTGCGGAGTACGCCTCGTCTGCATAGGTGATGCCGTGATACATCAGGCCGAAGCTCAGTTCCGGAATGGAGTCGTAGTGGCCCGGACCCTCGCCGAACGCACAGGGCTCCACATAGCCCTGGCACTCCCGGGTCCCCAGGAAAACATCCCGGCGGCCGCCTTTGCGGATCATCTTTTTGGCAATCTCATGGTGTTTGTTCTCGTTGCGGTCCCCGGCCAGCTCCGGCCGGTTTTCGTTCCACTCAAAATGGGCCCGCACCTGGTAGCGGCAGTCCTTGAGATAGGTGTAGTACGCCAGGTCGTTGCCCCCGTGGTATTTGACGGGCCGGATGCCCTTGACCTCCGTTTGGATGGGATTCATTATCCGGACTTCATCGATATACCAGATAATGGTAGGCTTCCAGTAGACCGAAGACAGGATGCCCTTCAGTGCCTCGCAGGTCGGCACCTGATAGGTGCACTTTTCTCCGCCGAGGCGCAGAATGGGATCGGAAAACAGGGCATAGTCCCCGGTCACTTGAAATTCCACGATGTTTGGATATCTCGTATTCTTCACGCTTACACCTCCCAAAATTGTGCCGCGGTTCCGCTGAGTGAGAGACCGGTCTTCTCGTCATAAAACCATTCCGCCAGGACCCGGACGCTGTCATCGCCGTCCCGGATGGGCAGCAGGCCGTGATCCCGCTCCAACTGCTGCCGCTGGTATTGATACAGGGAAACGGTGTACGGCTTGGCCCGGTCCAGGCAGCTCTTCCGGTATGCCAGGTCCCGCCCGGCCCGGTCGGAACCCAGATCGGCGATCACCGTCCGGCCTTCTCCATATGGAACGATGACGTCGATGCTGTCTTCGTCATACACCTGAAACAATTTGCCGGCCAGTTGAAAGGCCTGATTCAAAAAATAGGTCCCATGGGCCTCCGCCCGGTCATCCGAGAAATAGGTATTATCGGCCAGAAGGGAAAAAATCGTATAGTGCTTGTCCTGGATCCTGTAATCCTGAAATCCTTCCGGCATCTCCTGGTAAAGCCGGCGATAGTAGTAGCCGATGGCCTCGTCGGAGGACAGATCGTTCCGGAACCGCTCCGGCCGCTGGCGGTACTGCGCCAGCAGTTCACCCGTGGCGTCCTTCCCGCGCTGAATGTCCGGAAGTCTTGCCAAGTTCTCATTTTGGCACTGCACCAGGCAGACCGGCGCAGGTCCGGTCTGCTCGCCGTTGCGGTTGCAGCGCCCGGCAGCCTGTACCACACTGTCCATTCCTGCGGAAAGCCGGATCACCCGTTCAAAGGAGATATCCACACCCGCCTCGATCACTTGTGTGGACACGCAGACCGTCTTTTCACCCGCTGCCAGTGCGGCCTGAAGTCCGGCAAGGGCAGCCCGGCGGTGGGCTGTACACATGGCGGCGGACAGATGGCAGCAGCGGAAGCCGCATCCGGACAACTTCTGATAGAGATACGCCGCCTGATCCTTCTTATTGCATACAATTAACAGGCTGTTTGCTTTTTCCAGAGTTTCCAGCGCAAAGGCCGGGAGATCCTCCAGCCGCAGATTTCCGGCGTTCCGGATCTGCGTTCTGCAGAATGCGCTCCACAGTTCGCGGTCATAGGGGACGATATCCTTTGGAACGGATGCCAGCGGATGTGCAGCTTTTTCCAGGCAGGGCTGTGTGGCGGAGCAAAGCACCACGGTCGCTCCGCAGATCTCCGTCAGGAAGTTCACCGCCAGATTGAAAAGTGTCAGCATTTTCGTGGGCACGGTCTGGACTTCGTCCAGGATGATGACGCTGTCTGCCAGGGACTGAAACCGGCGGATGGAGGTGGTCTTTCCGCTGAACAGGGTGTTCAGCAGCTGAACCAGCGTGGTAATGATGATCGGTGCGCTCCAGTCCTCGGCCAGAAGCTCCTGAAGATCCAGTTGCTCAGGCTCCTCCTGTGTGCGGACCAGGTTGGAGTGGTGTTCCAGAATCATACTGTCGTCACCCACATAGTCCCGGATGACCTGGGCGTTCTGTTCCAGAATCGTCAGCAGCGGCGCGGTGAAGATAATACGGGATTTGTTCCACTGTGCGGCATGGGCCAGGGCATAGCGCAGAGAACTCAACGTCTTGCCCGCGCCGGTGGGTACATTCAGACGGTAGATGCCGCCGGGCTGCTCCGCAAAAAGCCGGCACTGGTCTGAGATCTGCCTCCGGGCTTTTTGTATGCCCGTCTCGGATGGGAAACGTTCCAGTTTTCGCTCCATACGCTGCAGGCAAGCTTCCCACATCGGGCGTCTGTCTTCCGGGGACGGGGGCCGGGCAACTCCGGTCATAAATTCTGCGGTATCCCGGCGGTCGCCCTGGATCACCGCTGACAGCAGCAGCCGGGCCATAAGTCCCACATAAAAGGGGAGCTCCTGCCGGGCGAGCGCGGCGTCTGAACACAGCCGGTCCTGGATCTTTTCGAAAACTGCTGTCAGCTCCAGACAGGCCGCCCGGAATAACGAATCGATTTCATCCTGGCCGGCGCAGCTGTTCAGAAAGTTTTGCACGGATTCATGATATTCGCTGTCATGGGATAAAAGCCTGTGCTGGAAGCCGGAAGTGCGGGCCTCTCCCACGCAGTCAAATAATCCGTGGTGGGCGCCGATTGCAAACGCCAGGAGTTCGCATGTGATGTCATCGTAAGAAACCGGCTCCGGTCCGTGGTGCTGCTCCAGCAGCAGCCGCGCCCCCGCAAAGGTATGTACTACTGCCCCGCGCCGGACGGATTCACCATTGGCAGCACGTTCAATGTATGCCCGGAACTGCGGCGTGGCTTTGCCCAGATCGTGCAGCAGCCCGGCCAGATAAGCCGCATGGGACAAGCCGATATCAGACAGGCATTCCGCAGCACAGCGCGCGGTACCGCGGCAGTGCTCCCCAACGGTTTGGATGTCCTGCGTACCATCTTTTTGAATGCGTATATGTGCCGGAAATCTCATCGTACAGCCTCATCTCCACTCGTATCTTGTTATCTGTCTTACGGTCGTCGTTTGCCCTGCCGTTTGCCGGAGTACAATCACTGGATTTAAATCTGTTATATCGGATGAGCTGTCCGTATTTGTTAGGCAAAATTGAACAAATATCTTTTTTATAATCATAACACAATTTGGCAATATATACAACTTTTTTAATGGCAAACGTAATTGATCTTATGTTTATCAAAGGCATCATGGAAAGCCGCTTGGTCATCGCACCTCGCATAATGGGCATATTCCGCGCGAATCAATCGCAATGCGGTCCGTGCAGCAAACTTGTCCTGCTCTGCGTTGAAAGGGTCAGGATCCTCTGTTTTTAGTCAGTTTAACACTCTGCGTGTCCCAAAAACCGGACAGCTCTCAATGTTTCAGCGCTGTTGCCGGCATAATAAACACCCTTTAAAGATCCCGGGGATCATGATGAGCGGTTGGATCCGAAGATGGATATCAAGTTTCAAAACGGTCGGATGGTTTACGGCGGAACCGGCCAGAGATCTTGCCAGGCTAAAAAGGAAAGGAATCGAGAACTGGCAAGGGGCACATCTTCAGGATCGTGGATTCAAAAGCAGTCTATAGAACTGACACATTCCTCTGTAAAACATGCCTATCTGCCAGGCGGGATTCCTCATAGAATATTGCTGACGCTTCTGCCGCCCGAATAAGCGGGCCGTTTGCAAAGGAGAGTGCTTGATATGAAACCAAATACGGTCGTATATACATCGAATACAGGCTATACCCGGCAATATGCCATGCTGCTGAGTAAAAAGACAGGGCTCCCGGCGTGTTCTCTTGACGAAGCCATGAAGCACCTGGCGCCGGGCAGCTCCGTGATTTATTTGGGCTGGCTCATGGCCGGGAACGCGCTGCCGGGGGCATTGGACACAGCGGAAGGCAGAGCCGGTGCTGTGAGAAGTACCTGAAAACGCTTCCCGCGCAGCTGGGCTGTTCCTATGGAGGAACGCTGATCAAGGGCAATATGTTCGGCCTGGGCCTGACGGATGAAAAAAACAGGCAAAGGCTGCTGGCGGGATTTACTGAGATGGGGCAGTATTACGCAAAGACCGGCTGATCGGACGCCCGGTCCAGCGGGCCTTTATGGGGCGTATGGCCAAAGAGATGGGCTGCCGGGAACGGCTGGATGCAAGGCCTTTTTAGGATCAGGCAAGGTAGGAGCGAGGACACGCCGCCAAAGAAAGCGGCGTGTCCTGATTTATCTCATTTGGCAAGAAAAGTCGAGAGGAACGTGCGGAAACGCAGTAAAATATATTCTGCAATGGGGGTGAAAGGCATGAAAGAGCAGACACTGGCCGTCCAGCGGATGCAGGACTATATCGAGCGGAATCTGGCCGGGGACATCAATTTATCTGACCTTGCGCAGGCATCGCTGTTTTCCCCCTGGTATTCCTACCGCCTGTTCCGGGCCTATCTGGATCTGACGCCCACGGAGTACATCCGCAAGCTGCGGCTCTCCCAGGCGGCAATGCGGCTGCGGGAAGGGAAAATCCGCGTGATCGACGCTGCCCTTGACCTGGGCTTTTCCAATGTGGATACCTTTACCAGAGCGTTTTTTCGGGAGTTCGGCCGCAATCCCGGCGATTATGCGAAAGACCCGGTCCCCATCCCGCTTTTCATCCCATACGGCGCGAAATACAGAGAACTCAGAAAGGAGCGGATGGATATGCCGGATCTGCAGACAGTCTTTGTCCAGGTCATCCGCAAGCCGGAGCGCCTGTGCATCATCAAACGGGCCGTCCATGCGGAGAATTATTTTCCGTATTGCGAGGAAGTGAGCTGCGATGTGTGGGGTATTCTCATGAGTATGCACTCTCTCTGCGGCGAGCCGGTGTGCATGTGGTTGCCCCAGCGGTACAAGAAGCCGGGCACTTCCACCTATGTACAGGGGGTGGAGGTGGAAACGGATTACCTGGGCGCCGTTCCGGAGGGCTTTGACGTCATCCGGCTGCCGGAGGCGGAGTATCTGATGTTCCAGGGACAGCCCTTCCGGGAGGAGGATTACTGCCAGGCCATTCAGGCGGTGCAGCACGCCATGGACGGTTATGACCCCACGGTGATCGGATACCGGTGGGATGACGGGAATCCCCGCATCCAGCTGGAGCCCCGGGGCCAGCGCGGCTACATCGAACTGCGGGCGGTAAGGAGGATCGAAAAATGAGCGATGCAATCTGTGTCAGAGGGCTTACCAAGTCCTACAGCGGCAGAACGGTTTTGAATCGTCTGGACCTGTCCGTAAAGGAGGGGACAGTGTTTGGCCTGCTGGGGGCCAACGGAGCAGGGAAGAGCACCGCCATCGAATGTATGCTTGGCACAAAAACCGCGGACAGCGGAGCGGTCCGCCTGCTGGGGCAGGACCCAAAGCGGCAGCGTCGGGAACTGTTTGAGAAGATCGGCGTGCAGTTTCAGGAGGGAGATTATCAGCAGGAAATCAAGGTGTTCGAGCTGTGTGAGGAGACAGCCTGCCTGTATCGGGATCCGGCGGACTGGAAAGAACTCTGCAGCCGCTTCGGCATTGGAGACAAGCTGAAAAATACTGTAAAAAGCCTCTCCGGCGGGGAGCGCCAGAGGCTTTTTATCGTTCTGGCGCTGATCCCAGACCCGGAGCTGGTCTTTCTGGACGAGCTGACCACCGGCCTGGACGCCAGAGCCCGGCGCAGTGTCTGGAAGACCCTCACGGAGCTGAAAAAACAGGGGCTGACCATTTTCCTCACCTCCCATTTCATGGATGAGGTGGAGGCCCTCTGCGATGAGATATGCATTCTGAAAAAAGGCAGCGCAGTCTTTTGCGGCACGGCGGAGGAAGCCAAGCGCAAATGCGGCTGTGAAAAATTTGAGGACGCCTATCTGATGCTGTCGGACGAGGAGGGAGAGCAAGCATGAGGCGGTTTTTCATACTTCTGAAGAACGAAATGAAGCTGAGCATCCGGGATATGAACATGATCATTTTCGCACTGCTGATGCCGCTGGCCATTCTGGTCATCCTTGGTATCATTTACGGTGCCAAACCGGCCTATGACGGCGCGCCTTACACGTTTATGGAGCAGTCCTTCGGTGCGGCCTGCGCCGTCTCCATGTGCGCCGGCGGCCTGATGGGGCTGCCGCTGGTGGTCTCCGACTACCGGGAGCGCAAGATTCTCAAACGGTTCCGCGTCACGCCTGTCAGCCCCGCGCTGCTGCTGGGCGCGGAGCTGACGGTCTACATCCTGTACTGTGCGGCATCCCTGGCGACGCTCGGGATCACGGCAGCCCTGTTCTGGAAGGTGAGGATCTACGGCTCAGTCTGGGCCTTTCTCGGAAGCTGGCTCATCACCATGCTGTCCACCCTCAGCATCGGTATGCTGGTAGGCGGCCTTGCGAAAAATTCCAAACAGGCCGGAGTCATCGCCTCTGTTCTTTATTTTCCGATGCTGATCTTCTCCGGAACCACACTGCCGGTGGAGGTGATGCCCCGGATGATGCAGAAGGCCGTCAGCCTGTTCCCCCTGACTCAGGGCATCACTCTGATGAAAAACGCCTTCCTGGGTATTTCCGCGGGAAATGTGCTGCTGCCTGCGGCGGTCATGACCGGCGTGATGATCCTGTGTACGGGGTTGGCCATCCGGTTTTTTCAATGGGAATAGGATCAGGCACTTTCCATATCAGAAAAAGACTGTGTAAAAAAGTTCGCCCAGGCGCGCTTTGACCTCATTCTATTTGCGCCGGCGGGATCTTCTAATAGGAAATGGCAAGTGAGGGAGCCGGGAAAACAGTGATACCGGCTTTCTTATTTTCGGCCGGTATGGTATGATGGAGACATCCATTGAAGGGAGGACCGGCCGTGAATGCTTCGGAGCACTATTATGCCGACATGCTGTTTTATTTTGAAGGCAAGCCTTTGGAACTGTCGCTGTACGAGGCGCTGTTCCGGCGGATGGAGGCAGAATTTCCGGACGGAACCGTCAAGGTGCAGAAGAGCCAGATCAGCTTTTACGGCAGGCATCTCTTTGCCGCCGCATCCCTGCCGGTGCGGAGGAAGAAAAATTGGCCGGAGCACTGTATCGTGGTGACCATCGGGCTGCCCTGCCGGCTGGATTCGCCCCGGGTGGCCGTGGCAGTGGAGCCTTATCCCAACCGCTGGACCCACCATGTGCTGATATCCGAGGCGGAGCAGATCGACGGTGAACTGATGGGCTGGCTGCGGGAGGCATGGGCCTTTTCCGAGCGCAAGCGCTGAAGGAGGGACCATGAGCAAATACGCCTATGGATACTGCGGGATGCCCTGCGCCCTGTGCAGCCGGTACCGGACCGAGGGAAAGAGCCGGTGTCCCGGCTGTTCTCACGACGGTTACTACACCGAGCCCTGCAAGGTCCACCGCTGCATCCGGGAAAAGGGGCTGGATCACTGCGGCCTGTGCGGGGAATTTCCCTGTGTGAAGCTGGGCAGGATGGGGGACTTCAGCGACCTGAACACGGGCCATGCCAAGGAGCGTACCTGCCGGGCGGTGGCGGAGAGGGGATTTGACCTCTGGCTGCGGGAATACGAGGCCAAGGCCGACCTGCTTACCGTGGCCCTGGAGCAATACAACAACGGCAGGATGAAACGGTATCTCTGCGAGCTGTTCCTTCAGCAGGATCTGGAGACCCTGCGGGAGATCATGGCCCGGGCGGAGGCCCTGTGCGGTACGCCCGGGGAAAAGGGAAAGGCCTTTCGGAAGATTGTCGAAAGTGTGTTATGTGTTAAGTGAATAAGAGCTGTCTGTAAAAGCGAAAAACAGCCGATCGGGAGGAATGGATATACAGGGCCGTGATGGCGGCTGCGCAGAGCAGGGGGAAAATTGGAACATAAAGCGTTTAACGCCCCGACATGGGGAGAGATGGAAAGGATGGTCGTATGAAACTGATGACGCAGGCGGGGCTCAAGCTGCTGTCGGGTCTGGCGGCCATGGGGCTGCTGCTCTTCCTGCCGTCGGGCACCTGGCACTATCCGGGGGCGTGGCGGCTGCTGGCGCTGCTCTTTATTTCCATGCCCATCGTGGGGGTGGTGCTGTACGTGAAAGCACCCGATCTGCTGCGGAAGCGGCTGAACAGCAGAGAGAGTGAGCCGGAGCAGAAAAAGGTGATCGGACTGTCCGCGCTTGTGTTTATCGCCGGATTTGTGCTGGCGGGGCTGGACTTCCGCTTTGGCTGGACGGCACTGCCTCTTCCCGCCGTGGCGGTTGGCGTGGTGCTGTTCTGCGCCGCCTATGGGCTGTATCTTGAAGTCATGCGGGAAAATGCCTACCTCTCCCGTACGGTGGAGATCCAGAAGGACCAGAAAGTCATCGACACCGGACTGTACGGTGTCGTGCGGCACCCCATGTACGCCGCTGTGGCGCTTCTGTTTCTCTCCATGCCCCTGGTACTGGGGTCCGGAGTCGCCGTAATCCCTTTCCTGTTCATCCCGGCCATACTGGTCAGGCGGATCAGAAATGAAGAGCAGGTGCTGGAGAACGGCCTGCCCGGATACCGGGCTTACAAGGAAAAGGTCAAATACCGGATGATTCCGCTGGTCTGGTAGGAAGCGTCATGAAAGACGGTGGGAGGCCATCCCGGCGGAATACCTGAGAAAGGCCCTGTAACGAGAAAAAAGACCTCCCGCCCCATAGGGACGGGAGGTCTTGATATGTCTGGAAAAGCCGGGTGCTACCGTACCCGGAGCTGCCAGAAGGCAACCGCGCTGGCGGCGGCCACATTGAGGGAGTCCACCTGGTGGGACATGGGGATGCGCACCGTGTAGTCGCAGGCGGCAATAGTGTGGGGGGAGAGGCCGTCCCCCTCGGTGCCCAGCACGATGGCCAGCTTGTCCGCCCCGGCCAGGCGGGGGTCCTCAATGCTGACGGAGGTGTCGCTCAGGGCCATGGCGGCGGTCTGGAAGCCCAGGGCCTGTAGCTGCTCCAGACCGGGGTGGGGCCAGTCGCCACTCTCTCTGCCGATGCGGGTCCGGGGCACCTGGAAGACCGTGCCCATACTCACCCGTACCGCCCGGCGGCACAGAGGGTCGCAGCAGGTGGGGGTGAGCAGTACGGCGTCTATTCCCAGAGCTGCCGCCGAGCGGAAGATGGCACCCAGATTGGTGGAGTCCACGATGCCCTCCAGCACGGCCACCCGGCGGGCCCCGGCGCACAGCTCCGCCATGCCGGGCTGCGGGGGACGGCGCATGGCGCACAGCACGCCCCGGGTCAGCTGATAGCCGGTGAGCGTGGAGAGCAGCTCCCGGTCCCCGGTGTAGACGGGCACGCCGCCGCAGCGGGCGATGATCTCCCGGGCCTGGCCTTCGATGTGCCGGCGCTCCATCAGCAGGGAAATGGGGACGCATCCGGCGTCCAGGGCACGCTGGATGACCTTGGGGCTCTCGGCGATGAACACGCCCTTCTCCGGCTCCAGACGGTTGCGGAGCTGGGCCTCGGTCAGATGGGTAAAGACATCCAGCCCGGGAGCGTCCAGGTCCCGGATCTCAATGATATCGGACATGGCGGCCACCTTCAGTCCCGGGCGGCGGAGAGCAGGGCGGCGATCTGGTCCACGCCCGCCACCCGGCCGCTGAGGACCAGCACGCCGTCCACCATCAGGGAGGGGGCGCTCATCACGCCCAGGCGGACGATATCCATCAGATCCTGTACCTTCTCCACGCGGGCCTCCAGACCCAGCCGCTCCACGGCCCGGCGGGTGTCCTCATAAAGACGGCTGCAATCCGGGCAGCCGCTGCCGATGACTTTGATATCCATGGATGCACCTCAATTCTTCAGTTTCATGGGAAGGCCCACCGTGTCCCGCCAAGCCTGGTCGACCACCCGGATGACCTGGGGGCCGATCTTGGAGAGAAAGACCAGCTGGGATTCTTCATGGGACGGACAGGGCCGGTAGTCCACCAGCTCCTCCACCACGTCCACCTGCCGCCAGCCCTCTTCCAGATGGAAGAAGCCCTTGATGCGGTAGCAGGAGGGAAGCACGGCAGCGAGGAAGGCGTCCAGCCGGGGCCGGGGCAGCTCCCCCTGGAACCACAGGGAGATGCTCTTGGGCTTGTTGTCCGGCCGGTTGAGGGAGTCCTCACAGGGTGCCCATTGGCGGGCCATCAGGTCCTGGTCCAGAAAGGCGGTGCCGATATTGCCGTCCACACAGGTCGCCACCGCGCAGACGGGATTGACCTTCTCCACGGCCTCCAGTACCTGCCGGAGCTGATCGGGGCTTACCAGGTCGGTCTTGTTCACCGCGGCCAGGTGGCAGTGGGCCAGCTGGCGGTCCACCGTCTCCACGTCGGAGAGCTGCTCCGGGAAGTGGAGGGCGTCCACCAGGCAGATCACCCCGCGAAGCTCATACACCTCCCCGGCCAGAACGGCCACGGCGCCGAGGATCTCCTCGATATTGGAGGGGTCGGCCAGGCCGGAGCTCTCCACGAACACGTATTCCAGATCCTGCTTACTCAGCTCGGCCAAAGCCTGGACAAAGGTGAGCTTCAGGCAGGAGCAGAAGATAGAGCCCCGGCCGATCTCGGTCATGGCGATGCCGTCCCGGCGGAGAATGTCCCCGTCGATGCCCAGCTGGCCGAATTCGTTCTGGATAATGCCGATCTTCCGGCCCTCCATGGCGTCCAGCAGTTGAAGCAGCAATGAGGTCTTGCCCGCGCCGAGAAAGCCGGTGAG
>JALEZN010000052.1 GCA_022772585.1 Clostridiales bacterium | reverse complement strand
GCTGGTAGAGCAACTGACTCTTAATCAGTGGGTCCCCGGTTCGAATCCGTGAAGGCGCACCAATGGCCCGTTGGTCAAGCGGCTAAGACGGCGGCCTCTCACGCCGCAAACGTGGGTTCGATTCCCGCACGGGTCACCATCTAAACTAAATAGCAGTCGGTGTTGATTGCGGTGAGGGTCCACCCGTTCCCATCCCGAACACGGAAGTTAAGCTCACCTGCGCCGAAAATACTTGTCTGGAGACGGACCGGGAAAATAGGTAATGCCGACACAAGGAACGGACAGTCAACAGACTGTCCGTTTTTTGCAATCTGCCACAAGGAGGACGCAGCCATGATAATTGATTTTGAACAGATGGAGACCAAGCACCTGGAGCACTTCAAGGGCGGCGAGAAAAGCCTCAACGCCAAGATGCACGTGGATGAGAACAACAAGATCCTCTTTGGTACCCTGGAGCCGGGGGCTTCGGTGGGCTACCACCTGCATGAAACGGACAGTGAAATCATCTACATCCTTCGCGGACACGGCACGGTCCGCTATGATGAGGGCAGCGAGCAGGTGCGCGAGGGCCAGTGCCATTACTGCCCCAAGGGCCATTCCCACGGCCTTATCAACGACAGCGGCGCTGACCTGGTATTCTTTGCTGTGGTACCTACCCATTCATAAATTTTTAATAAGAAAAGAGCGGGCTCCCCGGTTGGCATGAACAGGGAGGCCCGCTCTTTTGCATCAGTTGGAAGAAACCGTGTGCCCCAATTTCCGGATCTGGCGTTCCATCCAATGTCCCCGGAAGTAGTAGAGCAGAAAGAGCACTGAGGTGATGCACCAGGTGATGGGATAGTTGGCGATGAGGGTATCCAAAGTCCGATGATGGGGGAGGACCGTAAAGACCCAGACGATACGCAGGACACATACGCCGCCGCAGGTGAGGAGCATGGGCCGGAGGGACTCTCCGGTGCCGCGGATGACGCCGGATAGGACCTCCACAAAGATAAAAGTGCAGTAGAATGGGGCCATGATCCAAAGGATCCGCATGCCGTTGGAGATTACACCCTGATCGCTGGAGAAAATGCGCAGCAGCGGCTGGGGAAAAGCGCAGTAGAGCAAGCTGAACAGCAGAGAGGAGATCAGAGCCATGACCAGACACACCCAGGTGCTTTTCCGTACCCGGTCATAGCGCTGGGCACCAAAGTTCTGACTGGCAAAAGTGGTCACTGAGATACCAAAAGCGGCTGAAACCATCCAATAGAAGGCGTCCAGCTTGCCAAAGGCAGTCCAGGCCGCCATGGCGTCGGTCCCAAAGGAGTTGACACAGGACTGGATCAGCATGTTGGAAAAGGTGTACATGTCGGACTGAAGACCGGTCGGGAGCCCGATGCGCACAATGGAGCGGAGAATGTCCGGCGAGAAGCGGATCTCACTCCAGTGCAGGCAGAAAAGGGAGGCAGGATGACAGAGGACCAGAAGTACCAGCCCGGCGCTGACCACCTGCGAGAGTACTGTGGCTAAGGCCACACCCAATACCTCCAGATGCAGGACCACCACAAAGAGCAGATCCAGCAGGATGTTGATCCCGCAGGCGGCCATCAGAAAATAAAGGGGACGTCTGGTGTCTCCCACCGCCCTGAGAACGCTGGAACCAATGTTATAGAGGCAGGTCGCCACAGTGCCCAGGAAGTAGATCCGCAGATAGGTGAGTGCGTAGGCCATGACCTCCTCCGGCGTGCCCATGGCGGTGAGGACCGGGCGTGCCAGCAGGAGTCCCGCCGCTGTAATGGCCCCTCCGGCGGCCAGCGCCAGGGCTACGGCGGTATGTACGGTGCGGCGGAGCTCCTCCATCTGCCGGGCCCCGTAGTGCTGTGCCACGATGACGGTGGCGCCGGAGGAAAGGCCTACGAACAGGTTGATGAGGAGGTTGACCAGGGTAGCGGTGGGGCCGCCGACCGCGGCCAATGCCTCTTTGCCCACGAAGTTGCCCACAATGATGGCGTCAACCGTATTATAGAGCTGCTGAAAAAAGGTACCCAGCAGGATGGGAAAGAAAAAAGACAGGAGCTGCCGCCAGATGGGGCCCTCCGTGATTCGGTTTTGCAAAACAGCGCCTCCCCGGGAGAGAAGTCCGGGCTCTGTGCCCGCAATTAAACAGCATAATCCAACGGAAGGCGGAAGTCAACGGTTTGCGTTGACAGAGGGAGAAAAAGTGATTAAAATGATGGGTATCGTTGCTTGAGTGACCAAGATGAGTTTGAACTGGAGTGGATACCCATGGAATTGGATTTACTGCGCTGCTCCCTGCGGGGGATCGCCGCCTATAAGCATCTGATGGATGAGCCGGTGATGGGACTGGTCATGTCCATGCTGGACGCCCTGAACGACGGCCGGGGCGAGGAGGCGGTGGAGCGCTATACCCGGCTGTTTTATACCATGCGCACGGAGGGAAAGACCGGCCTTTCAGAGTGGCTTTACGATGTGCTGCGCTACCGGGAGTCCCCCTATGCCCGGATGGTGGAGCGGGGCGGAGACGACCCGGTGCTGACCCGGGCTGCCCGCCGGGATATTGAGGTCCTGGCCCAGCTAGCCGACCTGGACTGCGGCGCCGTCATCGGCCGCATCGCCGGGTGCGTGTCCGCCGGCTTTATGCCGGTGCTGGACAACCTGCCCCGCTGGGCCTGCAGCGCCAAATTCGATTTTGACGGCCTCACCGCCTTCTATCAGGCCAACGGCTCGGGTATCTTTGCCCAGTACCGCGCCTTCCTGTGGGAGGGGGGGAAGCTGTGGCCCGTGCTGGACCCGGACAGCCACACACCGGAGGAGATGATGGGCTATGAGCGCCAGCGCAGCCAGGTCATCGCCAACACCCGGGCCATGCTGGAGGGCAATCTGGTAAACAACGTGCTGCTCTACGGAGAGAGCGGCACCGGGAAATCGGCCACCGTCAAATCCCTGCTCTCCCTGCCCGGATTTGACGACCTGCGCCTCATCGAGGTGGAAAAGGATGCGCTGGGGGAGCTGCCCGACCTGATCCGTACCCTGGCGGGCCGCCGGCGCAAGTTTATCCTCTTTGTGGACGATCTGGCATTCGATCAGGACGACCGGACCTATTCCGCCCTCAAGACCATTCTGGAGGGCGGCCTGGAGCGCCGGCCCGCCAACGTGGCCATCTACGCCACCTCCAACCGCCGCCATCTGGTGCGGCAGACCTTCAGTGACCGGGCCGGGGACGAGGTGGACGCCTCCGAGACCATCCAGGAAAAGACCTCCCTGGCCGAGCGCTTCGGCCTGCGCATCCCCTATCTGGCCATGAGCAAGGCCGAATATCTGGACATGGTGGACCGGATGGCGGAGTACCACGGGATCCAGATGGATCGGGAGACGCTCCACGCCGAGGCCGTCAAGTGGGAGATGCATCACCCCGGCCGCACGCCCCGGGTGGTGCGGCAGTTCATCGCCAGCCTGCATCTGTAAAAAAGTTCCCTCCCCGCCGCAGGCAGGGAGGGAACTTCTGTTTCAATAGGGCAAAGGCAACCGTTACAGCAGCTCCTTTTCGTAGCAGACCAGGACCTCGTCGATGACATCCTCAAAGTGGAAGTCGGCGCTGCCGGCCAGGCGGTAGCCCAGCTTCTCATAAAAGGCCCGGGCAGGGGTGTTGCCCTCGTAGGTATCCAGCCGGATGGCTTTGCAGCCCATGCCCTTGGCCAACCCCTCAGCAAAGGCCACAAATTTCCGGCCCAGGCCATGCCTGGCGATGACCGGATGGACCACCAGGGTGTGGATCACCAGCACCTCGTTCTTTTTGGCGGGAACAGACCAGGGGATCCCGGCGTACTCGGCGGGCTGGATCTGATTCAGGTTGGCGCAGGCGGCCACCTCGCCGCCCTGGATATCCACATAGAGGGTGCCGGCCTTGCCCGCCTTCCGGGCGGTGTCCCGGGTGGGATAGAGGTCCCGCTTCCAGTTGGTGACGCTCTGGCCGGAGCGTTCCTCCCGGCGGAGGATGGCGTCATAGATATCGCAGATCCCGTCCAGGTCATTGGGGGTGGCTTTCCGGATCATGGTTCAAAACTCCTTCCGTCATATGGCGGCAGGAAAAGGGAAAACGCCCCGGGGTGGGCATGGATTGCCTTTTCCGGCCGTCTCCATTATAATGATACCATGTGAAAAAGTCAAACCGCGGCAGAGGGGGGCTATTAAATGAACTTAGACGATTTTCTTGACATTGTAGAGGCAGATATTGATTCCATGTATGAGCCTGACCATGATTTGGATGATGACCAGGATGACAGCAAAGGCAATTCGTATGATGAGGAAGAGTGTGAAGTGTCATGGCTTGAAGAGATGGGCGTTACAGAGGAAGAATATGATGCCATGGACGAGCAGGACCAAGAAAGACTTGCGTTTGAGTATGGTTACAGCTTCTCGGCTGATGAAGAGGACGATGACATCCTGTTTGATGAGGATTGATCCTTTTATATTCACGCGATCTGGCTGCCGGCAGCGCAGCTTTTCAGAAGATTCTATATAATGCGTACTGAACAAAGCCGAAAGCCTTGAATGCCAAGGCTTTCAAGGCTCATTGGCTTTGTTCAAATGCAAGGTTTTTGGACTAAATTGTCCAAAAGCCTTGCACCTTTCACTGGAGCGCCGCAGCGCTCCAGTGGAAATACGCATTGCAACAATGGCTGAATTCCATAAAAACGGCTCAGAGGAGCCGCTTTTATGGAATTGCGCGGCCGCCGCCGCGCGAATAAACCGCAAAGCGGTTTATTCAGTAGACATTATATAAATTTGGAGTACCCGCAATAGAAATATACCGGAGCGGGGATAGGAGACCGTTATGGCAAAGACGCTGGTACTGGCGGAAAAACCCTCGGTGGGCCGGGAGCTGGCCCGGGTGCTGGGCTGCAAAAAGAGCGGCGACGGCTATCTGGAGGGGGAGAAATACATTGTTACCTGGGCGCTGGGCCACCTGGTGGAGCTGGCCGCCCCGGAGGACTACGACAAGGCCTGGCAGAAGTGGGATATGCTTACCCTGCCCATGCTGCCCGAGCGGATGAAAACGGTGGTCATCCCCCAGTCCGGACGGCAGTTCCGGGCGGTACAGGCCCTGATGCGCCGGGGAGACGTGAACGAGCTGGTCATCGCCACCGACGCCGGCCGGGAGGGCGAGCTGGTGGCCCGGTGGATCATGGAGAAGGCGGGATGGAAAGGCCCGGCCAGGAGGCTGTGGATCTCCTCCCAGACCGACAGGGCCATCCGGGAGGGCTTTGCCAACCTGAAGCCCGCCCGGGACTATGACAACCTCTTCTATTCTGCCCGGGCCCGCAGCGTGGCCGACTGGCTGGTGGGCCTCAATGTGACCCGGGCGCTGACCTGCAAGCACAACGCCCAGCTCTCCGCCGGACGGGTACAGACCCCTACCCTGGCCCTCATCGTGGACCGGGAGCGGGAGATTCGGGAGTTCCGGCCCAAGGAGTATTACACCGTCACGCTGAAATGCGGCGGCTTCACGGCCACCTGGCGGGATAAAAACGGCCAGACCCGCATCTTCGATCAGGCCCGGGCCCAGGCCCTCTGCGCCAGGCTGGAGGGGAAGGAGGCCCGGATCACCGAGCTGAAACGGACCTGGAAGCAGACTCCGCCCCCGGCGGCCTACGACCTGACCGAGCTGCAGCGGGACGCCAACCGGAAGTACGCCTACACGGCGAAAGAAACCCTGTCCATGATGCAGTCCCTCTATGAGGTCCACAAGGTGCTCACCTACCCCCGGACCGACTCCCGGTATATCTCGGACGACGTGGTCCCCACCCTGCCCGAGCGGCTCTCTGCCGCTGCAGTGGACGTGTACCGGGACCTGGCCCTGTCTATCCGGCGGCAGCGCCCCCTCCAGACCCGGTTTTTGGTGAACAATGCCAAAGTCTCCGACCACCACGCCATCATCCCCACCGAGGAGCAGGTGGACCTGTGGCGCATGAGCGGCGGGGAGCGGAACATCTATGACCTGGTGGTGCGCCGCTTTCTGGCGGTGCTGCTGCCCCCCTTCGAGTATGAGGAGGTGCGCCTGACCCTGACGGTGGATGGGGAGACCTTCACCGCCCGGGGCAAGATCGTGAAGAACCAGGGCTGGAAGGCGGCCTATGACCGCTCCTTCGGCGCGCTGGAGGAGGACGACGGGGAAGAGGACGAGCGGGAGCAGGCCCTGCCCGAGCTGCGGCAGGGGGACCGGGTAAAGGTCCTCTCCGCCCGGGTGAACACAGGCCATACCGCCCCGCCGGGCCGTTATACCGAGGCCACCCTCCTCTCGGCTATGGAGCACCCCGGCGCCCAGGTGAACGACCGGGACCAGAGCCGCATCCTGGAGGAGACCGGCGGCCTGGGCACCCCTGCCACCCGGGCCGATATCATAGAGAAGCTCTTCTCCGCCTTCTATGTGGAGCGGCGGGGAAAGGAACTGGTGCCCACCTCCAAGGGCATGCAGGTGGTGGAGCTGGCTCCCGCCGACCTGCGCTCGGCCGCCCTCACCGCCCGGTGGGAAAAACGGCTGGGAGACATCGCCCAGGGCCGGGAGAAGGAGCAGGACTTCATTGCCGAGATGCGGCGGTATGCCGCCCATCTGGTGGCTGAGGTGAAGGAGAGCGACGCCACCTATACCCACGACAACGTGTCCCGGGAAAAGTGCCCCGACTGCGGCAAATTCCTGCTCAACGTAAAGGGGAAGCGGGGCAAGATGCTGGTCTGCCCCGATCGGGAGTGCGGCTACCGCCGCAGCGTCACCCAGACCACCAACGCCCGCTGTCCCAACTGCCATAAGAAGATGGAGCTGCGGGGAGAGGGGGAGAACCAGATGTTCGCCTGCGTCTGCGGCTACCGGGAAAAGCTCTCCGACTTCAAAAAGCGCCGGGAGACCCGCTCCGCCGGCAAGGGGGATGTGCGGCGCTATCTCCAGCAGCAGGAGCGGCAGGAGGACAAGGGCAATTCCGCCCTGGCTGAGCAGCTGGCCAAATGGATGGCCCAAAACCAGAAATAGCGAGAAAAGAGGCCCCGGAGCGGCAGCTCCGGGGCCTTGGCATGTAATAAGCTCCAGGCTCCGCTTTCGCCGCGAGGCGGAAGCGGAGCTTAGCGGACTCTGCGACGACGTTTAGCCGGGAGGCCAGGTCATATCCCGGCCTGCCAGCACGTGGAAGTGCAGGTGGGGCACAGTCTGCTGTCCCTGCTCGCCGATGTTGGAGACCACGCGGTAGCCCTTTTCGGCAAAGCCCAGCTCACGGGAGAGCCTGGCGATGACGGAGAAGATGTGGCCCACTACGGCCTCGTTCTCCGCCGTGATGGCGGCGGCAGACTGGATGTGGGCCTTAGGCACCACCAGAAAGTGGGTGGGTGCCTGGGGGTCGATGTCATAGAAGGCATAGCACTGCTCGTCCTCATAGACCTTGTTGGAGGGGATCTCCCCCGCCACGATCTTGCAGAACAGACAATCGGACATGATTAACTCCTTTCTGCGCGCTCGATGCCGAGCACGTCATAGTATTCGTCGGAAAAACGCAGGACGACCGAGTCGAAGGAAGCCTGCATGGCCCGTACCGGAGCATAGGGGTCGGCCGGAGCCAGGGAAAAGGCGTGGGCAATGACCTCCAGCGCCTTGCTCTTGCGGGCCAGGAAGGGCTTACAGCCCTCCCAGCGGGCGGCGGCGTCCTCCTCCAGCAGGGAGCGGAACCGGTCCTCCTCCAGCCACCAGAGCTGGGCGATGGGGCTGCTGTCCCGGCAAAAGAGGAGGAAGGAGAGAAACTGCCGCAGATCCTCCGCCACGGGGAGTACGTATTTGCCCGGCTCCCCCATGGCGGGGTCCACACAGAAGATCCGCTCATCCCCGGGCAGGAGGACGAAGTGGACCCCGTCGCAGCCTGTCCGGGCCACGTGTTCCGCCCCCAGAGGGGTGCAGAAATAGGGCTCCTGAGGCATGCCGGGCTCAAGCAGGCCGATGGACTCAAAATCGATATCCAGGGCCTGCAGCCGCTCCAGATCGTCCCGGGTCATCTTTTATACCCCCAGCTTGGCGGCCACAAAGTCGTCCACGCTGGCCAGCGCGTCATCCAGCTTGAGGATGTTGGAGCCGCCGCCCATGGCGGAGTCGGGTTTGCCGCCGTCCCCCGACCGGCGCGGAACGCCGTCCGGGGCCCCCTTTGGCTTTGACATCCTCGGGCGAAGTGAATTCGCCCTGCGGCAAGGGCTTGCTGACGCAAGGTCCTTGGACGCGCCTGAGCGGCGCGGCTCGCCTTCGCTGGCGGGCGGCGGAAGAAAGCGGTGGTCATAGGCGGCTTACAGGCCTAGCTTGGCGGCCACGAAGTCGTCCACGCTGGCCAGCGCGTCGTCCAGCTTGAGGATGTTGGAGCCGCCGCCCATGGCGGAGTCGGGTTTGCCGCCGCCCTTGCCGCCGCAGATGGCGGTGACGGACTTGATGATGTCGCCGGCCTTGACGCCCTTCTGGACGGCCTCCTTGCCGCACACGGCCAGGAAGGTGATCTTCTCACCGCTGACGGAGGAGAGGACGGCCACCACATTAGGCTGCTTGTCCCGCAGCATGTCGCCCATCTGGCGCAGCTTGTTGGCGTCGGCCTCGGGGAGGGTGGCGGTGAGGACCTTCAGATCCCCTACGATGTGGCCGCCCATGAGGAAGCGGTCGGTCTCGCCGGCGGCCTCGCGGGCCTTGTACTTCTCAATGGTGTGGCGGAGCTGGCGCAGCTCATCCATGTTCTGCTCGGCCTTCTCCCGCAGCTCGCCGGGCTTGGTCTTGAGGATGGCGGCGGCCTGGAACAGCAGCTCCTGGTTGCGGTTCATGGTCTCCAGAGACTTGACGCCGGTGGTGGCCTCGATGCGGCGGACGCCGGAGGCCACGGAGAACTCGCTGTCGATGTGGAACACGCCGGCCTTGGCGGTGTTGTCCAGATGGGTGCCGCCGCAGAATTCCACGGAGTAGCCGCCCATGTCCACCACACGGACCACGTCGCCGTACTTCTCGCCGAAGAGGGCCTTGGCGCCGGTCTTTTTGGCGTCCTCAATGCTCAGCTCATTGGTGACCACGGGATAGCCGGTGAGGATGGACTCATTCACCAGGCGGGAGACCTCAGCCAGCTCCTCGGGCGTCATGGCGGAGAAGTGGGTGAAGTCGAAGCGGAGGAAGTCGGGCTCCACCAGGGAGCCGGCCTGGTTCACGTGGTCGCCAAGGACGATCTCCAGGGCCTTCTGCAGCAGGTGGGTGGCGGAGTGGGCGCGGGCCAGGGCATGGCGGCGCTCCACGTCAATGGCGGCGGTGACGGTGTCGCCCACCTTCAGCGCGCCGGCCTTGACCACGCCGGAGTGCATATACTTGCCGCCCTTGTTCTTCTGCACGTCCCGGACCTCGAAGAGGGCGGTGTCGGTCTTGATGATGCCGTGGTCGGCCACCTGACCGCCCATCTCAGCGTAGAAGGGGGTCTGATCCAGCACCACGATAGCCTCAGCGCCGGCGCCCACCTCGTCCCGCAGCTCCTCTTCGGCCACCAGGGCCAGAATCTGTCCCTGGGCCTCATTCCGGGTATAGCCCAGGAAGGTGGTGGCGGGCATGTCCTTGCCGAACTCGATGCCGGCCCAGCCCAGGTCGCCCAGAGCCTCACGGGCCTTGCGGGCCCGGACACGCTGCTCCTCCATCAGGGCCTTGAAGGC
>JALEZN010000048.1 GCA_022772585.1 Clostridiales bacterium | reverse complement strand
TTGGAAGTCTTTACCTGATGAACTGCAACAAAACAAGGTATTTTGCTGGGTTTGCTGGCGCAAACCGCATCAAAATATGATGTTTTGTTGAGTTCATGGGGTGGTTTGGGGGGTGTCGGCCCTCCCCGGCGGCCGCCCGTTGGGCCGCTCGGGGCCGGGCTTCCTGGCCCTGTAGTGTGTGCCTCGGGGCTTACGCCGTGGCGCACAGCGCCCCGGCCTGCCGAAAGATACTGCTATTCTTCCCGGAAAGACAGAAAAATGCGTTGCTAAATAATGAGATTCAGGCTATAATAAATTCAGACTGGGCAGTTGCGGGCCGGACAAAAGGCCGCGGGCCCAGGGAAAGGGGCGGGGGTGGAATACCTGGTCCCTTTTTCCATGTAAGGAACTTGTTTTTTGAGATAGAACGATCCACAGAAAGGAGTGTTCGCGTGAAACTGCTGATTCAGCAGGGACGGCTGGTGGACCCGGCCAGCGGCATCGGCGGCGTGATGGACGTGCTCATTGAGGACGGGAAAGTAGCCGTTATTGGCAGCGACATCCGGGACAGCGAGGCTCAGGTGCTGGACGCCAGAGGCATGGTAGTGTGCGCGGGTCTGGTGGACATGCATGTCCACCTGCGGGACCCGGGCCTGGAATACAAGGAGACCATTGAGACCGGTGCGCTGGCGGCCGCCCACGGCGGCTTCACCTCCGTGGCCTGTATGCCCAACACCAGGCCGGCGGTGGACTGTCCGGAGCAGGTGGCCTATGTGAAGAGCAAGGCTGCCGGTGCCTGCGGCGTCCATGTGTGGCCCATCGGCGCGGTGAGCGTGGGGGAGAAGGGAGAAGAGCTGACCTGTTTCGAGGCTCTGAAGGAGGCCGGGGCGGTGGCCCTCTCCGACGACGGCATGCCCATCCAGAATGCCAACCTGATGCGGGACGCCCTGATCCTGGCCCGCAGGCAGGAGCTCACCGTCCTCTCCCACTGCGAGGATGCGGATATGGTGAAGAATTACGCCGTCAACGAGGGACGTATCTCCCGGCAGCTCCGGCTGCCCGGCCGGCCCGCCATCGCCGAGGAGCTGATGGTCTGCCGGGACGCCATGCTGGCTGAGGAGACCGGCGGCGCGGTCCATATCTGCCACATCAGCACTGCCCGGTCAGTGGCCCTGGTGCGGCGGTACAAGAAGAAGGGGGTACATATCACTTGCGAGACCTGCCCCCAATACTTCTCCCTCACCGAGGACGAGATCCTGGAAAAGGGCAGCCTGGCCCGGGTGAATCCGCCCCTGCGGACCAGGGCTGATGTGGAGGCCATCATCGAGGGCCTGAAGGACGGCACCATCGACGCCATCGCCACCGACCACGCACCCCACTCCGCTGAAGAGAAGGCACGGCCTCTGGAGAGCGCCCCCAGCGGCATGGTGGGGCTGGAGACCGCCCTGGGCGTCACCCTGACCTATCTCTACCACACCGGAGAGATGTCCCTGTCCGACATCCTGCGGAAAATGACCCTCAACCCGGCCTGTATCATGCGCATCAACAAGGGCCGTCTGGCCCTCGGCGGCGACGCCGACCTGGTCATTTTCGACCCGGACGAGGAGTGGACGGTGGACCCGGAGCAGTTTGCCTCCAAGGGCCGCAATACCCCCTTCGGCGGCCATAAGCTGAAAGGCAAGGTCAAATATACCATCGTGGGCGGCAGGATCGTGTATCAGGACGCCTGAACGCTGCCATAAAACCGAAGCTATCATATTGGAAGGAGAATTCCCCATGTCCTTTGATGTACTTCAGGAAAAGATCATCGCGGTGAAAAACCCCACAGTGGTGGGTCTGGACCCCAAGCCCGACTATGTGCCCGCCCACATCCGCAAGGCGTGCTACGAGCAGTATGGCGAGACGCTGGAGGGCGCCGCCGAGGCCATCTACCGCTTCAACTGCGGCCTGATGGACGCCCTGGCCGACCTGATTCCCGCGGTCAAGCCTCAGTCCGCCTACTACGAGCGGCTGGGCTGGCGGGGCATGGAGGTGCTGGAGCGCACCATCCGCTACGCCCATGAGAAGGGCCTCTTCGTCATCGCCGACATCAAGCGGGGCGACATCGGCTCCACCGCCGAGGCTTACAGCGACGGCTGGCTGGGCGCCACCGAGGTGGAGGGTAAGCGCCTGTCCAGCTTCAACGCCGACTGCGTCACCCTCAACGGCTACATGGGCTCCGACAGCGTCAAGCCCTTCCTCAAGACCTGCCGGGAGGAGGACAAGTGCGCCTTCGTGCTGGTCAAGACCTCCAATCCCGGCTCCGGCGAGCTTCAGGACGTTGCAGTAGAGGGCGGCAGAACGGTCTACGGCGTGATGGCCAACCTCATCGAGGCGTGGGGCGCGGGCACCCGGGGCAAGTACGGCTACACCATGGCCGGCGCCGTCACCGGCGCCACCCATCCCCGTCAGCTCCAGGAGATCCGGGCCATGATGCCCAACACCTTCCTGCTGGTGCCCGGCTACGGCGCTCAGGGCGGCACCGCCGAGGATGTGCAGCACGCCTTCCACAAGGGCGGCCGGGGCGCCATCGTCAACTCCTCCCGGGGCATCATCTGCGCCTGGAAAAAGACGGGGAAGGACGGCGAGGACTATCAGGAGGCCGCCCGCAACGCTGTCATCGCCATGCGGGACGATATCTGCCGGTACACCAATATCGAGTAAATAATCATAGCAGCAAAGAAAATCATTTGCTGAATTATCTTTGCCCGCCCATCGGGCGGGGACGGGGGCTGTCCTCGCCGGACGGGCCGCCTGCCCGGCGGGGGCCCCATTTCTTTTGCCAAAAGAAATGGGGGAAAGAAAAAGCCCAAAGGGGGGTACCCCCCTTTGGGATCCCCCAACACGGGAGAGCTTTTGCGCAGTACTCCCAAAGGTAGAACCCTTCTGCGCTGCCTGTGTGGTGCCTCCCCGCCCTACGTCTGCACCATGCGGGCGCGGCGAAAAGCCATCTTGATTTTGATAGCACCGGGGGAGCGGCCTTCGGATAGGGAAGGAGTCCAGAGGGAGGGCTGGGCCTCCCTCTGGGCCTTTCTTTTCCCCCTTTCTTTTGGCGAAAAGAAAGGGGGCGCCGTCCGCGCAGGACGCCCGCGCGGCGAGCGCGGCCCCTGTCCCGCCTCTGTGGGGCGAAATAATCCCCCGCCCCGGACAGGGCCTCAAAACAAATTCCCCCGCCGGACTGCCCGGCGGAAGAAGGAGTCTTTTTATGCCAATGGAACAGATTTGCTCCGTACTCCGTGCGGAGAAGCTCAATCCCTACGCTTACGCCCTGACGCTGGAGGCCGGGGAACTGGCCCGGGCCGCTCAGTGCGGCCAGTTCGTCCATGTGAAGTGCGGACACAGCCGCCTGCTCCGCCGGCCCATCTCGGTGTGCAATGTGGAGGACACCCGGCTCACTCTGGTCTTTGAGGTCCGGGGTGAGGGCACCGAGTGGCTCTCCCGCCGGGAGGCGGGGGACAAGCTGGACGTGATGGGTCCCCTGGGCCACGGCTTCGACCCCTCCGGGGAGAAGATCATCGTGGTGGGCGGCGGCATCGGCGTGCCTCCCATGCTGTACACGGCGCGGAAGGCCGCCGGAGAGGTCCACGCGGTGGTGGGCTTCCGTTCGGCTGACCGGGCTATGCTGCTGGATGAGCTGGGCGCCGTGTGCAAAAGCGTGTCGGTGGCCAGCGACGACGGCACCCTGGGCTACCACGGCTTTGTGGACGCGGTGGTGCGGGACAAGCTCTCTGAGGGGGGCTATACCGCCGTGCTGGCCTGCGGTCCCAAGCCCATGCTCAAGTCCATCGTGAAGGTATGCGATGAATACGGTGTGGCCTGCCAGGTCTCCATGGAGGAGCGGATGGGCTGCGGCGTGGGCGCCTGTCTGGTGTGCGCCGTGCCCATGGCCGACGGCACCATGAAGCACGCCTGCAAGGACGGCCCGGTATTTGACGCCAGGGAGGTGGACTGGAATGCCTGATGTGAATATGAGCGTGACTCTGGCCGGAATGACCATGAAGAACCCGGTGGTGGTGGCCTCGGGCACCTTCGGCTTCGGCCGGGAGTACGGACAGTTCTACGATCTCAGCGAGCTGGGCGGCATCTGTGCCAAGGGCCTCACCCTCCACCCGCGGGAGGGCAATCCCGCCCCCCGCATTGCCGAGACCCCCATGGGCATCCTCAACTCTGTGGGCCTTCAGAACCCCGGCGTGGACGCTTTCATTGCCCACGAGCTGCCCTTCCTGCGGCAGTACGACGTGAAGGTCATCGCCAACATCTCGGGCAATACCCCCGAGGAGTACGGTATTATGTGCGAGAAGCTCTCCGCCGCCGGTGTGGATATGATCGAGGTCAACATCTCCTGCCCCAATGTGAAGGCGGGGGGCCTGGCCTACGGCACCCGGCCCGAGCTGGCCGCTGAGGTGACCCAGATGGCCAAGGCCCACGCGGGCAGCGTGCCCGTGATGGTCAAGCTCTCCCCCAACGTCACCGACGTCACCGAGATCGCCCGGGCGGTGGAGGGAGCGGGGGCCGACGCCCTCTCCCTCATCAACACCCTGCGGGGCATGCGCATCGATGTGAACACCCGCCGCCCCATCCTGAAGATGAACACCGGCGGCCTGTCCGGCCCCGCCGTGCTGCCCGTGGCGGTGCGGATGGTGTGGGAGGTCTCCAATGCCGTCAGTATCCCCGTGCTGGGCATGGGCGGCGTCAGCAAGGGAGAGGACGCGGCCCAGCTTATGCTGGCCGGCGCCTCCGCCGTGGCGGTGGGCACCGCCTGCTTCGCCGATCCCTTCGCCCCCATCAAGGTGCGGGACGGCCTGCGGGAGATCGCCGCGCGGCAGGACCTCTCCGCCGTATCGGAACTCACCGGCGGCGTGAAGCCATGGTGACGGCCATGGCGGAAAGTAATTTGGTCTCCCTGGAGCTGGAGACCTGTATCCAAAGGCTGCACGACGCCGTGACCGGTGCAGGCGGCGCGCTGCTGGACCGCTATGAGCTGTCCCACCCCAAGGGCGGGCGCTGCGTGGTGCTGGTGTACGAAAAGCACTGCTGGCGGCCGGGGAGCCCCTTCTCCCTGTCTCTGACATCGGTGGCCGACAGGCGCATTACCCTCACCGTGACGGCGGATGACTATGAGGGAGCGGGCCTGACCCGGCTGCACTGCGTGAGCGGCGGCGGGGGCCGCGGCCTGCTGGACGCCGACCGGGGAGAGGCCGGGGAATTTGAGAACGCGGTCCTCCGGGCTCTGGACGATATCCGCGATTGAGGAAGAGAGAAGATACCTATGACCACCACATTGTACATTGTCCGGCACGCTGAGGCGGAGGGCAACTGTTACCGCCGCATCCACGGCTGGTATGACGCACGGGTCACTGAGAACGGCCTGCGCCAGATCGCCGCGCTGGAAAAGCGCTTTCAGGATATCCACATCGACGCGGTTTATTCCAGCGACCTGTGCCGCACCATGACTACCGCCTCTGCCGTATACCGGCCCAAGGGGCTGGAGCTCCACACCCGCAGCGACCTGCGGGAGCTGAACATGGGCGTGTGGGAGGACCGGACCTGGGGCGAGGTCATAGAGTTCCAGCGGGAGCAGTACGACAAATACTGCCGCTGCGATCCCGCGTGGAAGAACGAGGGCGGCGAATCCCGGGACGAGGGCCGCAGGCGTATCATGGCGGCGGTGCTGGACATCGCCGCCCGTCACCCGGGACAGACCGTGGCCGTCTTTGCCCACGGGGATATCATCCGCTGCCTCCAGGCCGAGGTGCTGGGGGTCCCTACGGCGGAAATGCCTGAGCTGGGCCACTGTGACAACACCGGCGTCACCTGTATGCGGGTGGAGGACGGAAGAGCGGAGCTGGTCTTCCGAAATGACAACTCCCATCTGCCCCCTGAGCTCTCCACCCTGGGCCGCCAGCGCTGGTGGAGGGAGCGGGACAATGTGATGGCCGATGCCAACGCCTGGTTCCGGCCCCTGGAAGCGAAAAGGGAAGGAAATTTCTACCTGGAATTGCGGCGGGAGGCCTGGCAGGGCCTCTACGGCGATCTGGAGGGCTATGCCGGCACCGCCTTTCTGGACGAGGCGGCCGAGCAGGCCGCGCGGGACCGCCGTGCCCTCTGGTGCGCCATGCTGGGCGACCGGCCTGCGGGGGTGCTCCAGCTGGATCTGGACCGGGACCGGGCGGAAAAGGCGGGCTACATCCAGTTCCTGGCCCTGGCGCCTGAGTTCCGGGGCCGCCGCCTGGGGCCCCAGCTGCTGGGACAGGCGGTGTCCCTCTACCGTTCCATGGGGCGGGAGAAGCTGCGCCTGCTCTGCGCCCCCGGCAACGGGCCGGCCCAAACATTCTACGCCGGCTGCGGGTTCGTCCGGGTAGGGAGCCGGCCGGGCTCCCACGGGGCGCTGGACCTGCTGGAAAAAGACATCCGGGTGTGACCGCCCGCCAAACGACTACGACAGAGAGGGTTACCTATGAATCAATTTTTGCCGGTTTCCAAGCAGGATATGGAGGAGCGGGGCTGGTACTGGTATGACTTCCTCATCATCACCGGCGACGCCTATGTGGACCATCCCACCTTCGGCCCCGCCATCATCTCCCGGGTGCTGGAGGCCGAGGGCTACCGGGTGGCCGTCCTGGCCCAGCCCGACTGGAAGAAGGCCTCCTCCTTTACGGCCCTGGGCCGGCCCCGCCTGGGTGTGATGCTCTCGGCGGGCAATATCGACTCCATGGTGGCCCACTACACCGCCGCCCGGAAGCGCCGCCATGACGACGCCTATTCCCCGGGCAACAAGGCGGGGCTCCGCCCCGACCGGGCCACCATCGTCTACTGCAACCGCATCCGGGAGGTTTTTGGGGATATTCCCCTCATCATCGGCGGACTGGAGGCATCCCTCCGGCGGTACGCCCACTACGACTACTGGGAGGACAGGGTGCGCCGCTCCATCCTGGTGGACAGCCAGGCCGACCTGCTGACCTACGGCATGGGCGAGCGGGCCACCCGGGAGATCGCCGCCCGGCTGGCCTCGGGCACTCCGGTGGGGGAGATCACCGACGTGAAGGGCACCTGCTTCCTGGCCGGCAGCCCGGCCGCCTGCTCCTATCCCATGGTGGAGGTACCCTCCTTTGAGGAGGTGTCCGCCGACAAGCGGGCCTACGCCCTGGCCAACAAGGTGGAGTACGAGGAGCATGACCCCATCCGGGGCCGGGCCATCCTCCAGCGCCACGGGGACCGGGTGCTCATCACCAACCCGCCCGCCATGCCCCTGAACACGGCGGAGCTGGACTTTGTGGCCGAGCTGCCCTACACCCGGGAGCCCCACCCCATGTATGACAGCATGGGGGGCGTGCCCGCCATTGAGGAGGTGCGCTTCTCGGTGGCCCACAACCGGGGCTGCTTCGGTGCGTGCAACTTCTGCTCCCTGGCCTTCCACCAGGGGCGGATGATCACCTGCCGCAGCCACGAGAGCGTCATCCGGGAGGTGAAGATGCTCACACAGCATCCTGGCTTCAAGGGGTATATCCACGACGTGGGCGGCCCCACC
>JALEZN010000140.1 GCA_022772585.1 Clostridiales bacterium | reverse complement strand
CGCTGCGGCGCTTCATCGGAAATACGCATTGTAACAATGCCTGAATTCGATCAAAAGGGCTGAGAATGGCCCTTTTGATCGAATTGTGCGGCTGCTGCCGCACGAATAAACCGCAAAGCGGTTTATTCAGCAGACATTATTATACCGGGTTTCTTTTATCCTGTAAATTCCGAATGAGGCCGGAATTTGACAAAACCGCCCCTGAGATCCTATACTGATCTGACACAGGGATCATGACAAGGAAAAGGAGGATCTGTCCCATGTCACCGGAGCAATTCCGCAGCCGCGGCTATTTCCGCATCTTTGTATCCTATTACCGACCCCATATCAAGCTCTTCCTGCTGGACATGATCTGCGCCTTCGGCATCTCGCTGGTGGACCTGAGCTTCCCGCTGGTCTCCAAGTGGGCCATGCAGACGCTGCTGCCCGGCCGGCTGTTCCAGGCCTTTTTCGCGGTCATGGGCATCCTGGTGGGCGCCTATGTGCTCAAGGCAGTGATGAGCTTCATCGTCACCTACTGGGGGCATCTCATGGGCGTGCGGCTGGAGGCCGATATCCGCCGGGACCTCTTCTCCCACATGCAGCGGCTGTCCTTCTCCTTTTTTGACAAGAACCGCACCGGCCACCTGATGAGCCGGGTCACAGGCGACCTCTTTGAGATCACCGAGCTGGCCCACCACGGCCCGGAGGACATCTTCATCTCCGTCGTGACCCTGGTGGGGGCCTTTCTGGTCATGCTGACCATCCAGTGGCGGCTGGCGCTGGTGGTCTTTCTGGTGATCCCGGTGTTCCTGGCCTTCTCCTTCTTCCAGCGCCGGCGGATGCTGGAGACCTCCACCGAGGTGAAGAAGAAGCTGGCCGGCATCAACGGAGAGCTGGAGTCCTCCATCTCGGGCATGCGCACCGCCAAGGCCTTTGCCAATGAGGACACAGAGCAGGAAAAATTCGACCGCTCCAACGCCCGCTACCGCACCGCCAAGCGGGACTACTACCGGTCCATGGCGGTCTATTTCAGCGGCATGGAGTTCGCCATGGGCCTGATGCCCGTGCTGGTCATCGCCTACGGCGGCTATCTCATCATGCAGGGGGAGATGGACTTCATCGTCCTGACCACCTTCTCCCTGTATGTGACCACCTTCATCAGCCCCATCCGCAAGCTGTCCACCTTTATGGAGATGCTGATGCAGGGCACCGCCGGCTTCAAGCGCTTCGTGGACCTGATGCGCCTGGAGCCTGAGATCCAGGACGCCCCGGACGCGGTGGACCTGGGGGCCTCCGCCCCGGTGAAGGGGGACATCCGGGTGGAGGACGTGACCTTCCGGTATGAGAGCGGCGCCCCCGCCGTACTGGAGCATGTGTCCCTGCACGTGAAGCCCGGCGAGACCGTGGCGGTGGTGGGCCCCTCCGGCGGCGGCAAGTCCACCCTCTGCCAGCTCATCCCCCGGTTCTACGACGTGACCGGCGGCCGCGTCTGCCTGGACGGCATGGACGTGCGGCGGCTGACCCAGAAGTCCCTGCGGGAGAACATCGGCATCGTGCAGCAGGACGTGTTCCTCTTCGCCGGCACCATCTACGACAACATCCGCTACGGCCGGCCTGACGCCACCGAGGCCGAGGTGGTCTCCGCCGCCAGACGGGCCGAGATCTACGACGATATCATGGAGATGCCCGACGGGTTCCAGACCTACGTGGGGGAGCGGGGCGTGATGCTCTCCGGCGGCCAGAAGCAGCGCATCTCCATCGCCCGCATCTTTTTGAAAAACCCGCCCATCCTGATCCTGGACGAGGCCACCTCCGCCCTGGACAGTGTCACCGAGCACCGCATCCAGTCCGCCTTCGACCAACTGGCCCAGGGCCGCACCACCCTCATCATCGCCCACCGGCTCTCCACCATCCGCTCGGCCTCCCGCATCGTGGTCATCGACGGCTGCGGCATCGCCGAGGAGGGCACCCATGAGGAGCTGATGGCCCGGAACGGTGAGTACGCCGCCCTCCGCCGGGCCCAGGAGGCGGCGGAGACCTGAGCCTCCCATATACCCAGCGCCCCGGAGCATGGCCTCCGGGGCGTTTTCGCACTCTTTTCCCCTTCCGCATAGGATGGACGGAAAAGGAGGTGCGCTATGGAGCCTGTTTCGGCGCTGGCGGCGGCGTTCTGCCTGGCGCTGGCCTGCAATCTGGACACAGTGCTGCTGGCGGCGGGCTACGGGGCCAGGGGAACGGCCATTTCCCCCGTCCACTCGCTGGTGCTGGCTGCGGTCACCACGGCGGTGACCTGGCTCTCCCTGGTTCTGGGGGACCGGGCGGGGGCCGTTCTGTCCGCCCCGGCGGCGGGAGTACTGGGAGGACTGGCCATCGTGGCCATCGGCTGCTGGTTTTTGCTGGACTACTTACGGGGCCGGGGCGGGGAACCCGAGGGCCCGGCCTCTCCCGGTCTGGGGGGCTGGGTCTCCCTGGCCGCCGCCCTGGCGGTGAACAACGCCGGGGTGGGGGTGGCGGCGGGTACCGCCGGGATCTCCGCCCCTCTGGCCGCCCTGGCCAATTTTCTGGTGACCCTGGCCGCCCTCCCCCTGGGCCGCCGCCTGGGGGCGGGGCTGGCGGGCCGTCTGCTGGGAAAGTACGCCCTGCCCCTCTCCGGGGCCCTGCTCATCGCCCTGGGGGCCTGGCGGGTCCTGGTCCCGGAGGGATGAAAAAGCGCCGCCGGGGAGGGCATCCTCTCCGGCGGCGCTGGGTTTGATACGACAGGTGCGGGCTGCGGCCCGCCTTTTTTAATCGTCGCTGAGGTAATAGGGCTTCATCAGGCTGGCCGACAGCTCGGTGGAGTCCTTCACGCCGTCCCGGCGCAGCTCCACCTCCCGGGGGCCTCCGTTCCCCCGGCGGCGGCGCTTTTTGCCGCCGGAGAGCACATCCATGGGGCTGTTTCCCTTCTCCTGCCCGGGGGCGGACTGTTTGGCGGCGGGCTGCCTGTGCCCGCCCTTTCCGCCCGCTTTTGCCTGGGACTGGTCCGTGCTCTGGGGCGCTCCCTTCCGGGCGGGCCTGCGCTCCTTCTTCTTCCGGGCGGGCTCCTCCGCCGGGCGGGACGGGCTCTGGAACATCCGGGGCCGGGGGGCCAGCAGCCGGGCGGTGGCGTCCAGGATAGTGTCCCCGGCCAGGGGGTCCCGGCAGCGGAACTCCATGCCGCCGCGCTCCTCCGCCGGACGGGCGGGAGCGGTGGCCGCCAGGGCCTCCTCCAGCGTGGCGCTGGCACGGTAGCCCCGGGCGTGCTTCTTCCGGGCCACGGCGGACTCCTCCGGCGCGGGTGCGGGGACCGGAGCCGGGGGTTCGGCGGGGGCGGCGGTCTTTTTCTTCCGCTTTTTCTTCCGGGAAGGGGCGGCCGGTGTCGTCTCCTCCTGCGCCGGGGCGGGCGCGGCAGCGGCGGCCGGGGCGGGGGACTGGGCGGCAGCCTTACGGCGCTCCGCCTTCCGCTCCCGGGCGGCAGCGCGGGCCTCGGCGTCCTCCGGATTCACCGGGCGGCCCTTTTTATCCCGGGGCAGGGGCTCAAAGACCTCCATGGGCCAGGGGTGGTCCTCCACCACCGGCACCGGACGGCCCAGCAGCTTTTCAATGGCCTTGAGCTCGTCCTTCTCATTGATGTCGCAGAAGGACACCGCCGTACCGCCCCGGCCCGCCCGGCCGGTGCGGCCGATGCGGTGGACATAGGTCTCAGGCACGTCGGGGAGGTTGTAGTTAAACACATGGGAGAGCTCCTCGATGTCCAGGCCCCGGGCGGCGATGTCGGTGGCCACCAGCACCTGGATGCGGCCGCTCTTGAAGTCGGCCAGAGCCTGCTGCCGGGCAGTCTGGCTCTTGTTGCCGTGGATGGCGGCAGCGGTGATGCCGTTTTTCTGCAGATCGCCGGCCACCTTGTTGGCGCCGTGCTTGGTGCGGGTGAAGACCAGGGCGTTTTTCACCCCGTCCTCCCGGATGAGGGAGACGAGAAGCCTGGTCTTGTTGCCCCGGTCCACGTAGTAGAGCCGCTGGTCAATGACCTCCACCGGGGAGGATACCGGGTCCACCACCACCCGGGCGGGGTCATGGAGCAGGGAGCCCACCAGCTCGGTGATCTCGGGGGGCATGGTGGCCGAGAAGAACAGGGTCTGCTTTTTGGCGGGAAGCCACTTGAGGATCTTCTTCACGTCATGGATGAAGCCCATGTCCAGCATCCGGTCGGCCTCGTCCAGCACAAAGATCTCCAGCCGGGAGAAGTCCAGCAGCTTCTGCTGGTACAGGTCGATGAGACGGCCGGGGGTGGCCACCAGGATGTCCACGCCCTGCTTTATCCGTTCCACCTGGGGGGCCTGGCCCACGCCGCCGAAGATAACGGCGGAGCGCAGGGGCAAATTCTTTCCATAGGCCTCAAAGCTCTCCTGGATCTGGAGGGCCAGCTCCCGGGTGGGGGTGAGGATCAGGGAGCGGATGGGCCGCCCCTTCACCGGCGCGGCAGAGAGCCGCTGGAGAATGGGGGCGGCAAAGGCGCAGGTCTTGCCCGTGCCGGTCTGGGCGCAGCCCAGTACGTCCCGCCCCGCCAGGGCCGGCGGGATGGCCTTTTCCTGGATGGGGGAGGACTGCTCATAGCCCAGATCGGCCAACGCCCCCAGGATGGGCGGGATGAGGCCGAGTTCTTGGAAGGTCATATCGGTCGGTTCCTTTACAGTTTATTTCCGGGGCAGGCGCCCCTGTGACGCACCTGCGCCCGCCGGAAAGACCGGCGGGCGCGGGCACGATGAATCTAACTGATTTAGTATATCACATTTTGACCGAAATACAAGGGGGCATCCTCTGTAACAGGCGAAAAAACACCCCTTTTGGCCCACTTTCCGCTGCGGCGCCCGGCGCCATATGTCCTATCCGGCACCGTAGGTCCTGGCGCGCTCCACGCTGTGCAGCCGCAGGCGGCAGGCCCCATAGCCCCGGGCCAGGTCCTCCAGCCCCCGGTCATCCCCCCGGACCCAGATACTGCACACCCCATGGGCGGAAACGGCCTCCTGCCGGGTTGCCTGAACGGCCTTCTCCTCGAATGTGGTCAGCACCACCGGGGCGCAGGACCAGGCCCACTGGATCTGCTCCTCATGCAGTTCGTTCCCCAGCAGATACGCAACAGCGTCGGGGATGAGCCGGGCCGCGTCGGTCACAGCGGCACAGAGGCTGGCCAGCCGGGCAGTGACCAGATTGCCGCATATCCCGGTATCCGCCCGGCTGTAGGCCAGCGCATAGGTTCCGTCGGACCGCTTCAGCCCCATCACCCCGTTTTCCACCGTAAAATGTCCGGCTGTGGACACCGGATCGTCGCACAGCACCTCGGCCGTGGGAGTCTGCCAGCCGTCCAGCAGCTGCTGGGACACATTGACGATGGCTCTCCCGCCGTACAGCCCCTCGGCCAGGCGGCGGGCCGAGCTCCAGCCCCCGGGCACGCCGTTCCCCGCGTCCACCCGGTCGATCCCCCGGGCCTGGCAGCCGTTGGCGGGACAGTCCGCCAGGATGTCGGCAAAAGCCTTTTCGGCATATTCAAACATATCCATGCATATCCACCTCATATTCATCCCAGAAGATCCCGCACCATGGGCTCCGGATCGATATGCCCCGCCGAGAAGGCGCGGCCGGTCCGCAGGTTGAAGAAATTGATCCTGCAGGGCGCGTCCCAGTCCCGGGGCACGTGGGCCCAGTTGCGGCCGCTGCGGGCAAAGAGCTCCTCAAAGGGAGTGCCGTAAATGTCGGTATTTTTGTCAAACGTCAGGTCGGGAAGGATCCGCCGGATCTCCTCGTCTCCGCAGTCCACCCAGAGGTTGGTCTCCTGTCCGTAGATCAGACAGTCGTTGACCCGGCCATAGGCCACATACTCGTCCTCTGCCATGTGGAGGATGGGGGCGCTGCCCGAGGCCTGGAGCACGCAGTTTACATCAAACCCCCGGTCCAGCAGGGTGGGGAAGGTCTGCTCCACATTCCGGGCGCTCACCTGTACCGCCCCGGTGAGGGTCCCCGTCCTGGCCGCCAGGATGTACAGGTCCTCCGGCTCCACCGTGCCGATGGCCCGGGCCAGGGCCTCCGCCATCCCTTCATCGGGGAGCTCCGTAGTCTGGATGTGGCACACCGCCTTTTTCCCCCACGGATCCCGGTAGGGGACCGCCCGGGCATAGGCGTCCATCCCGCCGATGGAGCGGAAGGGGCCGGAAAAGGTGGTGCGCACCCCCCGGTGCTCCAGCACATAGATGGCGTCGTGAGCCGCCAGCTCGGCCACAGCGGGCCGGTCCACCGTTACGGTGGCGGCAGGAAGCAGGTGGCCGCCTACGCTCATCACTGTGTAGTCCAGCCGGCCCAGGCCCCCCAAGCCGGTCTCGGTGAAGAGCTTTCCGGCCTGCCAGCCGCCCTTCTCATGGACGCCCATATCCACCACGGTGGCGCCATTGCCCAGCCGGTGGGCCCGGACGCCCAGCTGCTCCTGGCAGGGCAGCACGTCCCGCAGAAGGATACCGAGCGCGCGTTGGTTCAGGGAGAACTCCAAAGAACGCCCTCCTTTCTCTATTAGTAGTATTGTAGTATAATACTACTAATAGAGACTGTACCACGTATATGGGATAAAATCAACATCTTTCCGGACTGTTTGAGAAAATATTTGTGCATAACGTCCGGTCCGGGATTGGTTTTGCCCCACCGGGGCGGAACGGCCGAACCGGATGAGTACAAAAAAATCCCGGTCCGCCGTTGGCGGACCGGGACAGTGATCTGTTTCGCTTTGGAATGGCACACCCCGGTCACCAGCCCTTGCGCAGGACCTTTACCGAGAAATCCCCCTTGCGGTAATAGGAGGTCTGATGACAGATGATCTCCAGATCCCGGGAATAGACCACGTCGTCCATCTGGAGGAAAAGAGCCTCCGGCCCCACGCCGAAGAGCTCCTGGAGCCGCTCATCGGCCTGAAGCACGTCAAAGGTCGCCATGGAGTAGGCCACCGGCTGGCGGCAGGCTTCCTTGAGGAAACTGAAGCAGCTCCTCTCCCGCAGGGTCTCGATGGCGTCCTCGCCCCGCCGGGCCACGCTGCCCTCAATATGGTCGGCGCAGAAGACCACAGGCCGGTCGTCGGCATAGAAGAGTTTTTCCAGGTTCAGATAGGAGTTAGACGCGGTCCCCAGCACCGGGTCGTTCTCCTCCACGAATTCCAGCCGCCGGACCTGGCTGTGGGGCGTTTTCCCCTGCCCCTCGATCATACGGAACACGCCGGGATCGGTGTCCAGCCGGCAGGTCTCCCGGGCCACCACCGGATTGGCCATGGTGCCCTTGCTCCGCTGGCGGGTGACGAACCCCATCTCCTCCAGAGAGGCAAGAGCGTCCCGCAAAGCGTTCCGGCTGACGCCCACCATCTGGGCCAGCTTATCCTCGTTGGGCAGCTTGAAGGGCCGGTCGCTCTCGCTGCTGCGGATAAGCTCGATAAGGGCCAGCTTGGTGCGCTGCGAGAGCTCAGAGCTGTCCAGCGGTGTGATCTCAATGTCCTTTTTCATAGTGATATCCGTTCCCCCTGCCGTCAGGCGGCGTCAGCAGCCAATCAGGGCCTGGAGCACCGCGGCCAGCGACTCCTCCATGCTGCCCCGGTCGCCGTCCACCACGATGTCGGCATATTTTTCATAGAGCGGGGTGCGGTATTCATAGATATCCCGCAGGGTCTCTCCCGGTTTGAAGGCGATGCCCCGGGAGCCCATGTTCTGGATGCGCTGCTCCAGCACCTGGCAGGGGATGCGCAGGTAGACCACCGGCCCCAGGGAGCGCAGGTGCTCGATGCCCCGCTCCCGGCAGATGACGCTGCCCCCGGGGGCGATGACCGTGCGGTCGCATTCCACCGAGCAGATGGCGTCCGCCTCCAGCTCCAGAAAATCCTCGGTGCCGTGGGCGTCCAGGATATCCTGCAGCAGGGCGTTCTCCCGTGTCTGGATCAGCAGGTCCGTGTCCAGAAAGTCAAAGCCCAGGGTCTTGGCCAGCAGCACGCCGATGGTGCTCTTTCCTGAGCCGGGCATTCCGATGAGGGTAATGTTTTTCAATGCCATATCTCCTTTCCGCGTCACAGGACACGGGTATTTTCATTCTCCTTTTCCTAGCCCAGCGTCCACAGCAGGCTGGCCGCCAGGGGCAGCAGGAAATTGATGAGGAAGAGCACACCCACCACAATGAGGATGATCTTTCCCGGATTGGAGCCCTTCTGCACCGGCCTGCGGCGGTACTGCATCGGCCCCGCGCCGGCCAGCGGCGGGCGCACCATGGTCTTGGGGACGCAGGAGGCGCAGTCCTCGACCCGGGCGCTGTGGCGGCGGCCCCTCTCCTCCTGGGCGGCGCCGGCGGGGCGGCTGTCCCGGACCGGGGCAGGATTCGCCGCGTTCTGACGGCTGCGGCCAGTCTCAAAGCGGGAGAGCAGCTCCCGCTCCAGCTGGGTGCTCCCGGGATCGTCGGGCGGATTGTAGCTGCCGCATTTCGGGCAGAAATCATCCACATCGTAGTCATACCGCCTGCCGCAGTCCTTACAGGTCACCTTCCGCATAAAGCCGCCTCCTTACTCTGCATCTTTACTGTATTATATCAAAAAATATGCCCCAGGGCAACGCCCCGGGGCATATCCGCCCTCAGCTTTGTTTCAGCTCCTCCTCCCGCCGCCGGAGGATCCGGGGGAACCGCCGCAGGAACACCAGGCCCGTGCAGGTGGCCGCCAGGAAGTCGGCGGTGGGCTCGGCCACAAGCACTGCAAATACCTTGTTCTCAAAAAACCGGGGCAGGAGAAAGATCAGCGGGATGAGCAGGATGATCTTCCGCAGCAGTGCCAGGAAAAGGGAGACCCTGGCCTCTCCCAGGGCCACAAAGGTCTGCTGGCAGGAGTTCTGGATGCCCATCATGAACAGGCACGCCAGGTAGATCCGCAGTCCCCATACCGCCAGATTCACCAGCTCCGGCTGGTCGTTGAAAATAGCCACGAAGGCGCCGGGGAAGAGCTGGACCAGCGCCCAGGCAGAGCAGCTGAAGACCAGCGATGAGCAGAACAGCAGCCGGAAGGCCCTGCGTACCCGGTCCAGTCTGCCCGCTCCGTAGTTGAAGCCGATGATGGGCTGGGCTCCCTGGGCCAGGCCCTGGAAGAGCATGGAGAACACCTGCATCACACTGCTGCCGATGGTGATGGCGCCCACCGCCGCATCCCCGCCGTAGCGGTAGAGGGAGGAGTTGAAGGAGATGTTCACCAGACTCTCGGTGGACTGCATGATGAAAGGAGACACACCGATGGCCACCACCGGGGCCAGCACCTTTCCGTCCAGCCGGAAGTAC
>JALEZN010000109.1 GCA_022772585.1 Clostridiales bacterium | reverse complement strand
AGCGAGGACCTGAACGCCAAGCTCAAGCGGATGCCGGACGACGCCCGCTCCAAGCTCCAGGAGACCCTGCAGCGCATCATCAACGAGGGCTCCGGCGGCCTCATCTGCATCATCCTGTAACAAGATCGTCCCCCGGGGAATGAGCTGCCCCGGGGGACAGTCCTTTTCAAAACAAACGTTCTATTGTGGTTGTAGTCCGGCCCGATTTCTGCTATGATAATGTCTGTTGAATAAACCGCTTTGCGGTTTATTTGTGCGGCAGCAGCCGCACAATTCGATCAAAAGGGCCATTCTCAGCCCTTTTGATCGAATTCAGGCATTGCTACAATGCGTATTTCCGATAAAGCGCCACAGCGCTTCATCGGAACGTGCAAGGTTTTTGGGCAAAACTGCCCAAAAACCTTGCACCCGAACAAAGCTGATTGGCCTTGTAAGCCTTGGCTTTCAAGGCTTACAGCTTTGTTCAGTACGCATTATGATAAGAAAAAGAAACCAGATCCCGCCTTTACCGGAAAGAAGGTCATGCCATGGACATCAGCGAGCTGTATATCCTCTCCCAGGCGCCCAACCCGGTCGCCGCCGAAAACGGGCGGAAGCTCTCTCAGGAAGGAAGCTTTTCCCAGCGGCAAAGAAGTGCTTCCGGAACCCGTTTCTGGGCCCGGTGCGCTGGAAGCGGAAAGGATCCCTATCAGGTCTCCCTGAATCTGGACGATCCGGAGCACCCGGTATGCCGCTGCTCCTGCCCCAGCCGGCAATTCCCCTGCAAGCACGCCCTAGGCCTGATGTTCGAGCTGCTCTCCGGACGGGAGTTCGCCGTGGCGGAGGTCCCGGCGGACCTGGCGGAAAAGTGGGACAAACAGGCCGCCCGGGCCGCAAAAAAGCCGGAGTCCGCCGGAACGCAGCGGCAGCCAGCCGCCAAAAAGCCCAACGTCTCCGCCCGGAGCAAAAAACTGAAAAAGCAGCTGGAGGGACTGGATCTGGCAGAGCGGATGGTAAACGACCTGCTCAATGCCGGGCTGGCCACCCTGGCAGGCACCTCGGTCCAGACCTATGAAAAGCTGGCCAGGGACCTGGGAAGCTACTATCTCACCGGTCCTCAGCTCTCCTTTTCCCGGATGGCCCTGGCCGTGGCCGCCATCCAGCGGGACCCGGAGCACGCTGAACAGTACTACGCCCAGGCCATCCAGGTGCTCATCGCCCTCCACGCCACCATTCAGAAGGGCCGTGCCCTTCTGCTGGACAAGCTGGAGCATGACCTGCTCTCGCCGGAGGATGACGTGCTCTACGAGGCCCTGGGCGGCGTGTGGCGGCTGGAGGAGCTGGAGGCCGCCGGCGCCTGCCGGACCAATGCCCGCCTGGTGCAACTCTCCTTCGACGTGTCCTATGACGAGGCCAGACGGGAATTCATCGACCGGGGCTTCTGGGCCGACCTGGACACCGGTGAGGTGTGCCAGACCCTCAATTACCGCCCGGTGAAGGCCCTGAAATATGTCAGGGAGGAGGACAGCGACTTCAGCTGTCTCACCGTACCGCTGCTCTGCCGCTATCCGGGGGAACTCAACCGCCGGGTCCGATGGGAGAGCGCCTCCCGCGCCCCGGTGACCCGGGAAGATCTGGCTGCCCTGCGGGCCGCGGCCCAGCCCGATTTGGCCGCTGCGGTCAAGCTGGTGAAAAATCAGATCAAGAACACCCTGTCTCCCAAGTATGCCGGCGTGCTGGTGCCCTACGCCCGTATCGGCAGGATCGGCGCAGAGCCGGTGCTGGAGGACCATGCCGGCAGCCGCATCGTCCTGCGGGACCAGCCCGGGACGGGGGAGGACCACCGCTCGGTGGACCGGCTCACCCTCCTGCCCGACGCCGGGATGCTGAAGGACAATGTCCTCTTCGGCATCATGTTTTACGACGAGACCGACCGGAACCTCTGCCTTCACCCCTACAGTCTGGTGACCGGGGAACAGATCGTGCGGCTCCAGTATTGAGGTGCGTTTCATGGAATTGCAGAGTTTTTATACCCTGAAAGAACGGCTGGAATATGCCGCTGTGGCCGGTGTGGGTCTGCTGGACGAGGATTTCCGGCTCCGCCGGGCGGTGGAGGAGCTGGCCCCGCTGGCAGCGGCCAGCCCGGTCTTTGGCAAGATCAGAGCGGGGGCTGAGGCACTCCTGGCCGCACCGAAGGAGGAGCGGCCCGGTAAGCTTCTCTCCCTGCTCTCTCTGGTGGACGCGGTGGCCTACACCCAGGGCCGCGCCGGGCGGGAGGGAACGCTGGAGCCGCTGCCCTGCCGGGGCGGCGGGCGCTATGTGCCCCTGCGGTACGGGGAGCTCAAACCGGTCCTCAACGCCCTGACCACCACCGGCCCCGGCCGGTACGAAGTGCTGCGGGAGAGCCTGAAGCGGCCTGAGCTGCTGGCCGACTCCCGGGTACTGGCCGCTCTGGTCCACGACCTGAAAGACAGCTTTGGCGAGATGGCCGACCAGGTGGAGGCCGTTCTGCGCCGGGCGGGTCCCGCTGTGGCCCCGCTGCTCTGCCGGGATTTCGACCCTGCCGGGAAAAAGGACATGGTCCGCCGGGTGCGTATTCTGGAGGACGTGGCGGGCGGCGATGCCAATGACTTCTATCTCGCTCAGCTCCCCCATGCCGTGCGGGAGGTGCGCGTAGCCCTCATCCGTGCCCTGGGGCACCGGGAGGAGAACGCCGAAACGCTGATCCGCCTCTGCCGGACCGAGAAGGGGAGCGCCAAAAAGGCCGCCCACTGGACCCTGGCCAGACTGGACTGCCCTCCGGCCGACACCTATTGGACCGAGCTCTCCGAAAAAAAGCCGGACCAGGCCGCCGGGTACATGACCTTTACCCACACCCCGCTGGCCAGCCGCCTGGTGGCCCAGGCGCTGGACGCCTGGCTCTCTCCGCTGGAGGAACAGCCCGACACGCCCCTGACCGAGGCCATGGCGGAGCGGCTGCAAGCGCTGCTTTTCGCCCTGCCCGGAAAAACCGGATCTGAAATCTGCGATGTCTACCGCCGGCTGGCTACCCTGGGAAAGGACGGACAGCTGGATCTGCGGGGCATCGCGGGCACCGACCCGGTGCGGGTGATGAAGCTGACCGCCGCCCCCGGCGATCCCCCGGAGCACGCCCATCCCTTCCGAAAGGTCCTGCCTCTGGTGCTCCGCCGCTCCATCCTGACCTGCCCCGCGCCTGAGCTGCTGGCCCTGCCCGATGAACTGGAGACGCTGAGCGGCGTGTCCTTCCGCGCCGCCGCCATCGCCGCTGCTCTGGCCGCGGGGAGCGCGGAAGAGGCCTATGCCGCTGCCGAGCCCTGTTTGAAGCCCGCCGGACTCTTTTTCCGCGGGAAACTGCAGGGCCGGACCGCCCTTCTTGCCCACGCTCTGGACGGACTGGACTGGGATTGGGAGCAGAAAACGCTGGTCTTTACGCTGACATGGCCCGATCCGCTGGGCGGAGCGGCCATCCGGGTGTCCCGCCCTTTGCGGGAGCCTCCGGACCACCGGTGGTATCAGCGCCTGATGGCGCTGGACAGCAGCGAGACCGACAGCCTGCTCTCCTGCCTGCTCCCCATGGATGACGGGGAGCTGCGCGGCGAAGTGGGAGCCTATTTCTATCAAAAGACTCTGACCCTGCCCGACTGCCGGCCCTATCTGGGCTATCTCAAGCGCTGCGGCTGGACGCAGTGCAAAGGGCTGGCGGTACGCTACTGCCAGCGGAAGGGGAGCGTCACCCCCTGGGAGCTCACCTCTCTCCTGCGTGAACTCCCGGGCAGCGGCAACGCCAGGGCCGACGAGGCCGAGCAGGTCATGGGCCTCATCCACTGGAAGAAGATCCAATACCCCAACGGCAGCCTGACACAGCTCAACGATCTGATCCGGGAGCTGCGCGCCGCCGATCCCACGCCATATTGACAGAGGAGGAATCCCTATGACAGAACAGCAGGTCCAGCGCCTTCCGGCGGAGGAGCTTTTCCAGCGGGAGCTGGAGGCCCTGATCTCCGCTGAGCGGGACAGCGTGCCCACCGGCTGGCGCATGTCCCCCCGCTCGGTGCTGACTTATATCCTGGGAAATACCACCGTCAAGGGGGTTCCCATGACCCCCAAATACATGGGCAGCCGCCGCCTGGTGGAGATCGCCATCGCCACCCTCATCACCGACCGGGCTCTGCTCCTCATCGGCGAGCCGGGTACGGCCAAGTCCTGGCTCAGTGAGCACCTCGCCGCCGCCATCAACGGCGACTCCACCAAGGTGGTCCAGGGCACGGCGGGCACCACTGAGGAGCACATCCGCTACTCCTGGAACTACGCCATGCTCATCGCCCGGGGCCCCAGCCCGGAGGCCATGGTCAAAAGCCCGGTCTACCGGGCCATGGAGACCGGCTCCATCGCCCGGCTGGAAGAGATCTCCCGCTGCGCCAGCGAGGTGCAGGACGCCCTGATCTCCATTCTGTCCGAAAAACGCATCTCAGTCCCCGAGTTGGGACTGGAGGTTCCCGCCCGGAAAGGCTTCTCCCTCATCGCCACCGCCAACACCCGGGACAAGGGGGTCAACGACATGTCGGCCGCTCTCAAGCGGCGGTTCAACATCGTGGTCCTGCCCGCCCCCGCCGATATGGCCACCGAACTGAATATCGTAAAGACCCGGGTGGCCCAGCTCTCCGCCGGGCTGGACCTGAACGCCAGAGAGCCACGGCAGGACACGCTGGAGCAGGTGGTCACCATCTTCCGGGAGCTGCGCTCCGGCGCGACTCTGGACGGCAGGCAGAAGCTCAAGGGCACCACCGGCGTGCTCTCCACCGCAGAGGCCATCTCCCTGCTGGCCAACTCCATGGCCCTGGCCGGCAGCTTCGGGGACGGGTCGGTCTCGGACCGGGACCTGGCCGCCGCCCTCCAGGGCGCGGTGGTCAAGGACGAGGAGAAGGACGGCGTGGCCTGGAGCGAGTATCTGGAGAACGTGATGAAAAAGCGAGGGAGCCAGTGGGCGCCTCTCTACCGGGCCTGTAAGGAGCTCCAACCCTGATGGGCGGCCCCGTGCTGTTCGGGGTGCGCCATCTCTCCCCGGCGGCGGCCCACCATCTGCGCCGGGCTCTGGATATGGCCGGACCGGAGCTGGTGCTGGTGGAGGGGCCCAGCGACCTGTCCGGGGACCTGCACTGGTTCTGCCATCCGGAGACCAGGCTGCCCGCCGCCATCCTGGCCTATACCCAGGAGAGCCCGGTGCGCACCATCCTGTATCCTTTTGCCGAGTATTCGCCGGAATATCAGGCCATCCGGTGGGCGGTGGAACACGGCGTGCCCTGCCGCTTTATGGACCTGCCCTCTTCGGTATTCCTGGCCATGGCTCCGGAGCGGCCGGAGGAGGCGCCGGACCGGGAGGCTCCCACCACCGAGTGGGTCTACCGCCGGTTGGAGGAGGTGAGCGGGGAGGACCACGACACCTTCTGGGAGCGGCGCTTTGAGCAGCTCTCCGACCCGGCGGAATACCGCCTGGCCGCCGCCGCTTTTGGCCGGGAGCTGCGCGCCCTGGCCCAGGATTCTCCCCGCCGTGCAGCAGAGAATCAGGTGCGGGAGGCCTATATGAAGCGCGTTATCCGGAATGCGATCGAGGATGGGACGCCGCCGGAGCGGATCTTCTGCGTGTGCGGCGCGTTCCATGTGGAGGGACTGGAAAATTGCGCCGCCATGACAGACGAAGAGGAGCGCTCATTGCCCCGGGTGCCCTGCTATGCCACCCTGATGCCCTACTCCTATTACCGCCTGTCCACCCGTTCGGGCTACGGCGCCGGCAATCAGGCCCCGGCCTATTTCGAGCTGCTGTGGGAGGCCATGGAGCGGGGCGAGCCCGGCTCCGCCGCCGATACCTATCTCACCGCTTTGGCCGCCGCCCACCGGAAGGCAGGCAATATCACCTCTTCCGCCGAGGTCATAGAGGCGGCACGGCTGGCCCGGACCCTGGCCGGCCTGCGGGGGAGCCGTTATCCCTGCCGGGTGGATCTGAGGGAGGCGGCGGTGGCCTGTATGGGCCACGGTCAGCCCTCCGAGCTGGCCATCGCGGTGGCCCAGGTGGAGATCGGCACCAAAATCGGCGCCCTGCCCGATGGGGTGAGCCGCACCTCCATCCAGGCCGACTTCTACCGCCAGCTCAAGACGCTGAAGCTGGAGCCTTACCGCTCCGCCGAGGCCAGGGAGCTGGACCTGGATCTAAGAGAAAAGCTCACCGTCCGCTCCAGAACGTCCGCCTTTCTGGACCTGGACCGCTCCTTCTTCCTCCACCGGCTGCGGGTGCTGGGCATCCGCTTCGCGGCGCTGCGAAACAAGCGGCAGGACAATGCCAGCTGGGGGGAGTACTGGACCCTCCAGTGGACGCCCGAGGCCGAGATCCAGATCGTGGAAGCCGCCCTCATGGGCGACACTGTGGAGGGAGCGGTCTCCTTTGTCCTGCGGGAGCGGGCCGGGGCGACTACCTCCATGGCAGAGGCCGCCGGGCTTCTGGAAGAAGCCTTTCTCTGCGGCATGCCCGCCGACGCCGCTGTTATCCTCTCCGCCGTCCAGCGTTTGGCGGTGGACACGTCGGCGGTGGGAGAGCTGGCCGCCGCCGTTTACAGGCTCTCCACCGTGGTGCGCTACGGGGACCTGCGGCGGTTCGACGCCGCCCCGCTGGTCCCCATCCTGTCCCAGCTCTACCTGCGCTGCTGCCTGACCCTGGAGGACGCCTGCCGCTGCAATGACCAGGCCGCCCCCGGCGTGATGGAGGCCATGGAGCAGCTCAACACGGCCCAGCTCAGCCACGATTTTCTGGAGGAGGAGCGCTGGCTGGGCTGCATGGAGCGCATCGCAGGCCGGGATGACCTGAATCCCCGCTGCTCCGGCTTCGCCATGGCCATCCTGCTGGAACGGGGCCGCATGGGGGAAGAGGCTCTCTCCCGGGAGGTGTGCCGGCGGCTCTCCCCCGGCGTGCCCGCCGATCTGGGCGCCGGGTGGTTTGAAGGACTGACCCGGAAAAACCGCCGGGCCCTCATCGCGCGGCTCTCCCTGTGGCGGCAGCTCAGCGATTACCTGGACGCCCTGGACAGCGCGGAGTTCAAGCGGGCGCTGGTTTTTCTCCGCCGGGCGCTGTGCAGCTTCACACCGGGTGAGAAGAGCGACGTGGCTGAAAATCTGGGAGAGATCTGGGGACTGGACCCCCACCAGGCGGCCGATGTCCTGATGCGGGGACCCACTGCCCAGGAGCAGGCGCTTTTGTCCCAGCTGGATGAATTCGACTTTGGAGATATCTAGGGGGGAGGACCGTGACGAATGAAGAACGCCTGAGCCGCTGGCGGCTCATCCTGGGCCCGGAGAGCCAGTCCCAATTCCAGCAGATGGGCGGAGGGGCCCTCTCCCAGGAGGAACTCATGATGGACCAGGCCCTCTCCGCCATCTACGGCGGAGGCGCCGAGAGCTTTGGCTCCGGCGGCCCTGGAGGAGGACGGGGACCCTCCGCGCCCCGGCTGGCCAAGTGGCTGGGGGACCTGCGCAGCCTGTTCGACCAGGAGATCGTGGCTGTCATCCAGAATGACGCGGTGGAGCGGAAGGGGCTCAAGCAGCTCCTTCTGGAGCCGGAGCTTCTGGAGCATCTGGAGCCCGACCTGAACCTGGCCTCCACGCTGCTGATGCTCAAGGACCATATCCCCAAGCGCTCCAAGGAGTCGGCCCGGGCCTTTATCCGCAGGATCGTGGAGGACATCGACCGCCGCCTGGAGCAGGACCTGCGCCGGTCGGTGACCGCCGCGCTCAACCGCCGGGCCCATTCGCCCCTGCCCAGCGCGCCGACCATCGACTTCAAGTACACCATTTCCCGCAATCTGCGCCACTATGACCCTACGCTCAAGGCCATCATTCCCGAGCGGGTCTACTTTTTCGACCGGTCCAGCCGGGCCAACCGGTGGCACGTGATCCTGGACATCGACCAGAGCGGTTCCATGGGGGAGTCCATCATCTACTCCTCCATCATGGCCTGTATTCTGGCCAGCATGCAGGCGGTGCGCACCAGCGTGGTGGCCTTCGACACCCAGATCATGGACCTGACCGAGCTGTGCCAGGACCCGGTGGACCTGCTCTTTGGCTTTCAGATGGGAGGGGGCACCGATATCGCAAAATCCATCGCCTACTGCCAGACACTGGTGGAGACCCCATCCAGAACGCTGCTCTTTCTCATCTCCGATCTGGAAGAGGGGGGCAACCGTGCCGGGCTCCTGCGGCGTCTGGAAGAGCTGAAGGACTCAGGCGTCACCGTGGTCACGCTGCTGGCCATCGCCGACGGCGGCCGGCCCTACTATGACGAGACCACCGCCCGGCATATTGCTGCCATGGGCATACCCTGCTTCGCCTGCACGCCGGAGCAGCTGCCCGAGCTGCTGGAACGGGCGCTCAAAAGGCAGGAACTCACCCCCCTCCGCCGCTGAGGGTGCCGCCCAGACAAAAAGACAGCGCCGGCATTCCGGCCGGCGCTGCCCGTGTGGCATTATCATCCGCTTTTCATCAGCCCATCTTTCGCTTCAGGTCCCCCAGACGCTCCAACGCCTGGTACAGCATCCCGTCCGTCTTGGCGAAGTGGAGCCGGACGATATCCTGTACGTCCTCCATGAAGAAGGATGTACCGGGCACCGCCGCCACGCCCACTCTGCGGGCCATCTCCTCGCAGAATTCCGTGTCAGTCTGCCCCTTTTTCAGATACGGGCGGATATTGGCCAGGACGAAGTAGGTCCCCTGCGGGTCGGTGTAGGGGATGCCCAGTTCCCGCAGTCCCCCGGTGAAAAGCGCTTTGCTGTGGGCGTATTGGGCGGCAAATTCCTCATAATAGCTGTCCGGCATCTCCAGACCGGCCACCGCGGCCTCCATCAGAGGAGCGGGAGCAGCCACCGAGTTGAAATCGTGATACTGTTTGATCTTGTCCATCAGATGCCGGGGCGCAATGGCGTAGCCCAGCCTCCAGCCCGTGATGGAATAGGTCTTGGACAGGGAGGAGCAGGACACCGTCCGCTCCCACATGCCGGGCATGCTGTTCATGTAGATATGCCTGTGGGGCGCGTAGCAGATGTGCTCATAGACCTCGTCCATAATGGCGTACACGTCATATTTGACGCACAGGCCGGCAATGAGCTTCAGCTCTTCCTCTGAAAAGACCTTTCCGCTGGGATTGGAGGGATTGCAGATGAGGATGGCCTTGGGATGCTGCCGGAAGGCATCCTCCAGCACGTCGGCGTCAAACAGGAAGGACGGGGGCGTCAGCGGAACAAAGACCGGCTCACACCCGGCGAACAGGATCTGGGCCCGGTAATTCTCAAAATAGGGAGAAAAGAGCACGATCCTGTCCCCGGGGTTGGTCAGGGCGAAGAGGGTGTCTACCATTGCCTCGGTGGAACCGATGGTAACTACCGTTTCAGTCTCCGGGTCCAGCGTCCGCCCCATGAAGCGCCCGCACTTTTTGGCCAGCGCCCGGCGGAAATTGGGCGCGCCCATGGTAATGGGATACTGATGGGGCCCATCATAACTGACCTGGGCGAGCCGGTCCAGCAGGGGCTTGGGCGGATCAAAATCCGGAAATCCCTGGGCCAGATTGATGGCGCCGCAGTCCAGCGCAATGCGGGTCATGCGGCGGATCACGGAATCGGTAAAATGCTGGGTTTTTCGGCTCAGTTCCTGCATGGAGGAACACCTCGTTTTCTTGAAATTTTTCTATTCAGCAATTTATCACTTTCTAGGACTAAAGTCAATGAAAGGAGCCGTATGCATCTTATACTTTGTATTGATGACCGGGGCGGTATGCTCTTCAACCGCCGCCGGCAGAGCCAGGACCGGGAGGTGCGCCGGGACATGCTTTCCATGGCGGACGGACATGCCCTGTGGATGAATGCCTACTCCGCCGGGCAGTTTTCCGAAGAGGAGCGGCCCCGGCTCCATGTGGCGGAGGACTTTTTGGACCGGGCAGGGGAGGAGGACTTTTGTTTTGTGGAGGACCGCCCTGCGGATCTCTGGCTGGACCGGGCCAAGTGCCTTGTGCTTTACCGCTGGAACCGGGTCTATCCCTCCGACCTGAGACTGGACCTGGCACCCGCCCTGGAGGGCCGGACCCTCCTCGATTCCCGGGATTTTCCCGGCTATTCCCATGAAACCATTACGAAAGAGGTCTATGCCCAATGAATACCACACGTATCGTAACCTCCCTGTTTACTCTGTTCTGCCTGCTGTTCAGCGGCTGCGGGACGCTGTCCCCGGCTTCCAACGCCACAGCTTCTTCCGTCTCTCTGGAGGATATCCCGGCCTTTTCAGGCGAACCCTATGTGGTCCTCAACAACAATCAACCGGACTTTTCCGAGGAGGATCTTACCACCAATTCTTTTGAGTCCTACAGTCCGCTGGACGTGCTCAACCGCTGCGGCACGGCCTACGCCAATGTGGGCGTGGACCTGATGCCCACCGAGGCCAGAGGCAGCATCGGGCAGGTAAAGCCCACCGGCTGGCAGAGCACCAAGTACGACATCGTGGACGGCAAATACCTCTATAACCGCTGCCATCTCATTGGCTTCCAGCTCACGGGGGAGAACGCCAATGCAGAAAACCTCATCACCGGCACCCGATACATGAACGTGGACGGCATGCTCCCCTTTGAGAACCTGGTGGCCGACTACGTGAAGGAGACCGAGCACCATGTACTCTACCGGGTCACTCCCATTTTTGAGGGGGACGAGCTGGTGGCCAGAGGGGTGCAGATGGAGGCCATGAGTGTGGAGGACAAAGGCGAGGGCGTATGCTTCCACGTTTACGTCTATAACAATCAGCCCGGCGTCATCATCGACTATGCCACAGGTGAGAGCCGCCTGGACACAGACGGCGGTACTGCGGGTGACGCGCAGCCGGCGGCACATTATGTCCTCAACACCAGCTCCAAAAAGTTTCATCTGCCCGGCTGCTCCAGCGTAAAAAATATTGCCGACGGCAACCGCTCGGACTATGATGGTACCCGCCAGGAGCTGATCGACCAGGGCTATCAGCCCTGTGGGGTCTGTAAACCATAAAAGCGCAAAGGAGGAAATCAATATGACCCGCAGACACATCGTCTGTTTCGGAGACTCCAACACCTGGGGCTACAATGCCGAGTCCGGCGGCCGCTTTGAGGATGACCAGCGGTGGACCCAGGTCATGGCCGCCGCCCTGGGACAGGATTATCTGGTAGCGGAGGAGGGGGTGTGCGGCCGTACCACCGTCTTTTCCGACCCGTTGGACCCGGGATTGCGGGGAATGGACGCTCTGCCCGTGGTCCTGATGACGCATTCCCCCATCGACCTGCTGATCCTCATGCTGGGTACCAACGACTGCAAAGAGCGATTCTCCGCCTCTCCCCAGAACATTGCCGACGGGCTGGAACGCCTTATTCGGACGGCCCGGAGCTCCGATGTTTGGCGGGATGAGCCGCGGATTCTGGTAGTGGCCCCCATTTACATTGATGAGCGGGTCTATGACTCTCCGGTCGCAGGGGAGATGGGGGCGTGCTGTGCCGGGAAATCCCGCGAGCTTCCCCGGCTGATGGAGCGCTGCGCCGCCCGTAACGGCTGCAGCTTCCTGGACTGCAACGACCACTGCACCGTAAATCAAGTGGATTTCATGCATTTTGACCTGAACAGCCACCGCCGTTTTGGAGAGGTCATGGCCGGACAGGTCTGCGCCATGATCTGATGACGTTATAAAAAAAGCCGGACAGCAGAGTCCGGCGCATAGAGACAATTTGTGATCCCACCCGTAAAACTTAATAGTTGTTTCTGTGGAGGGAGGCTGTGTTTGGCACAGTCTCCCTTTTCCGTCGGCGTCCATTCTCCATGCAGGCAGACTGCTCCCCGGTAAGGAGGTCCACCCGATCCGCAGCGGGCGGGCGGTTCCGCTTTTTCCGGTTTTCGTATTTGCCGTTATCCTGTTGTGAAAAGTGCTGAGATAAAATCACCATGGTAATTTTGGTTTTTTGCTTGCCTGTGAATATACGGTATTATATGATTCAATAGATTTGCTGAAAAATGTATAGGGAACTGGCGGTAATCCGCGCAGGGACTGGTCAGAGGTGTGGGAATATGTTTCAGAAAGAGACCATTTTGAGAAGACTGCAAAAAATTCTGTCCGGAAAGGGCAATCAACTGTTTGATAATCAGGTCTATTTTTATAATGCGATCTTCGGTATGACAAATCCAAAGACATTTCCGGAGGAACTCATAGAGTACATGGAGGCAGCAGAGTGTGATGGGTCGAGGAATCGCAAAAGGCAGGACATCGAGTTATTTTTCAGAAGAGGGCTGGATAACAGCTCCAGCAACATCGGAAAGCATATCAATGACGACCCGGGTATGGGCATTCCCAAATTCCACTGTGTCCACTACGCGCAGGCGGAGCATAAAACGAATATCTGCAAACGCCTTGCGGCGGTGATCCGATACAGCGCAAGCCATCGTGGGACCGATCAGGAGGAGCTGTTTCTTCGCCTGAAAGGGGAGCTTTCCGATGTGTCAGGGATCCTGCTGCAGGCGGAAACGGCGGACCATGTTCTGCTGGCGTCCATTCTGTATGAAATCGTGCAGGCCCATCTGGGGGAGCGGCACAGTCCCGAGCATCCCAAGCAGAAAACGGCCTTTGGAAAGGTCAATATGAAAAGGCAGATCGAGGAATACTACCTCACCTGTGACTGCTATGAGGCCACCAGTATCGATTTCTTTTTTGCACTGCGGCGTATGGCCGATCAAAATGTGATCGCGTCCAGCAATCTGGCGGGATTCTATTATGTCGGCATGGAATTCGTCGTGAAAAACGAGAGCGGCGGTCCCAGCGGAAAATATGTGGTGGAACGCAATCTGGAGCAGGCGGCATATTACTTCAAGCAGGCGGCGTCCAGCCAGCCGCCTTACGCGCCCGCCCTATACTCCTACGGTTATATGCTCCTTCACGGCGAAACCGGAGAGCTGGCCGCGGAGCAGCGCATGGAGCAGTCAGAGCGGTATTACCGGATGGCGGCGGCACAGAAGTTCCATCACGCCGTGAGCGGCCTGGGGGACCTGGCTCTGCTGCGGGCAGATCGTCTGCTGAAGCAGTCCGGCACCGAAGGCCGCTCTGAAGAGATCGTAAGGGAGCTGGCCGCCGCCATCGGCTATTTTGACCAGGCGGAGCGGATGGGCTCCTTTTGGGGTCCCATCAAAGCGGCGCAGTTCCTGGATGATCCTGCCTACGGACCATATAGGGAGCGGGCACTGGCAGAGGCCGGCCTGACCGGGGAACAGACTGCCCGGGCCAGATGGAAAAAGGCTGTGTCCATGGGCAATGTGTTTGCCATGGACCAGCTTGCCATGCTGGACCTGCGGCTGGGGTACATAGAGGAGGCAGCCGAGATGCTGGAACAGGCGGCCGGAATGAATTATCCCAACGCGTCTTACCATCTGGCCCGATACTTCTACGAAGCAGACGGTCTCCGTCCGGACGAAAAGAAATACCGCCGTTATCTGGAAAAGTCCTCGTATGAAGGGAGCGCCAGGGCGAGCGTTGCCCTGGGCAAACTGGCGCTGTCTGACAGTGCGGCGGCGGACACAGAGGAGGAGAAAATCAGGCAGCAGAGGTTGGCCTCCGCCTGGTTTCAAAAGGCGAAGGAGCAGAATTTCAGCTGTTTTGAGAAAGATGTCTATGAGCAATTGCGGCAATACAAGTAAGCACGGGCTGTTCCGGTTGGTGGTGAAACTCTCTCTGCCGTCCATGTGGGCACAGGTCTCATCGGTGGTCATGCAGTACATTGACTCGGCCATGCTGGGGCATCTGGGTGCTGATGCCGCGGCCGCTGTGGGTGTTGTGGCGAGCGTGACCTGGCTGTTTGGGGGGCTTTGCACCGCTTTGACAACAGGCTTTACTGTGCAGGCCGCGCAGGCCAGCGGCGGAGGAGAGCAGGTGCGCGCCAGAGGCATTATGCGGCATGGCCTCTGCATCAGTTCCGCCGCCGGGCTGTGTATGGCACTATGTGGCTTGTGGCTCAGCAGCCGCCTTCCGGTCTGGCTGGGCGCGGAGGCGTCCATCCACGGAGCAGCCGCCCGGTATTTTCAGATCTACGCGTTCTCCATGCCCTTTGTTCAGCTCAACGGATATGCGGCTGGTATGCTGCAAAGCAGCGGAAATATGCGTACCCCGGGGATGCTGACCGCCGGAATGTACGGGATGGATATTTTGTTCAACTACCTGCTGATCTTTCCCGCCAGACGTTTGGAACTGTTTCAGATATCGCTTTTTGTTCCCGGTGCGGGACTGGGGGTGGAGGGAGCTGCGTTGGGAACAGCTCTGGCCCAAATCGCGACCGCACTCTTGATGCTGTATATGCTCCTGGTGCGGGAATCCACTATGAAACTTCGTCCCGGAGAGCCCTTTTTTGCTTCGGGGCTCAGAGAGATCCTGCGTCGTGCCTTCCGGATCGGTTCCCCCGCTGCTCTGGAGCAGGTGGTCATGCGCTGCGCACAGCTGACAGTGGTGGGAATGATCGCTCCCTTGGGAAATGCGGCTATGGCGGCCCACTCCCTGGCCATCACGGCGGAGAGCTTTTGTTATATGCCCGCCTACGGCATCGGACTGGCCCAGGCGGCGATCACCGGACGTGAGATCGGCGCAGGGGACCGAACGCGCGCCAAACAAATGGGGTGGGCCGGGATTGGCTTTGCGGCCGCGGTCACCATCGCCCTGTCCGTGGTACTGTTCCTGTTGGCCCCGCAGCTCATGCGGATGCTGACGCCGGACCCGGAACTGATCCTCCTTGGAACGAAGATCCTTCGGATCGAGGCCTTTGCCGAACTGCTGTACGGCACGCAGCTGGTGTGCGCCGGCATCCTGCAGGGCCGGGGAGACACCCTGGTGTCCAGCACGCTGGTGCTGGGGAGCCTCTGGCTGGTTCGGGTGCCGCTGACCATGCTGCTGATCCGACCACTGGGACTGGCAGGCGCCTGGCTGGCCATGAGCGCCGAGCTGTGTGTGCGGGGCGTGTTGTTCCTGCTGCGCTTTCAGTTTTCAAAACGCTGATCTCACCATGGTAAGATGGGGCGTGATTCCCAAAAAGCGACTTCAAATATGATAGACTATTCGCATGCGCGGACAGTCTATTTTTTGCATGGACCCTCAGCTCAGATGGGAGGTGAGGAAGTGTCGGCTGAGGGACAAATCAGATCTTAAAACCCTAAACACTTTAAGGAGAGGAATTTAAAATGGAAAAACGGTTGCTTGGCATGCTGCTCTGCTGCATTATGATGATCGGAATGCTGCCGGTATCGGCGGCCGCGGCGTCAGAGGAACGCACCTGCACCCTGACGGCAGACGACAGTAACGCCGCCTGCGGCTGGCTGACCGGAAAAATCGAAGCAAGTACGATAGACACTGTTCCTTTTATCGGCACCGACTCTACCGGCACTTATTCTCTTTACACTGCCGATGCCGGCGTTACACTGACTGTCGCTGAAGACCTGGTGGGCAGTGATTACCGTTACACCTACTCCGCCTGCCTGATCAGGCGCGACTTTGCTGACGACGGCTCAGTCGACTGGACCCATCTGGAGGACTACGAAGGCAACCCCCAGGTCTTCACAGCCGCTGACGGCGCAGTCAAGCTGTCCGACGGAGCGTACTGTCTGGAGATCAACTGTGAAGAGACTCCCCTGATTGCCCCCGCAGGCAGCGCCGCATCCTACACGCCCGTCCGTGTCTTTTTGCGGGTCGGCCTGGGTAAGAATATCGTTAACCCCTTTACTGATGTCCCCGCCGGCAGTTATTTCTGCACGCCGGTTCTGTGGGCGGTCGACAAGGGGATCACCAGCGGTACGTCCGCTTCGACCTTCTCGCCTGATGACACCTGTACCCGCAGCCAAATCATTACCTTCCTCTATCGTGCCGCCGGATGTCCCCTCCCAAAGGAGGAAACAGAGATCATCGATGTACCTGCCGCTGCCTACTATTACATGGCTGTCCAGTGGGCTGCCGAAAACGGAATGTTTGAGGGTAACCACTTCCAGCCGGACGCCCCCTGTACCCGCCAGATGGCCGTTGATTTCATGTGGAAGGCCAATGGAAGCCCCGGATGTGAGATCAGCATTCCCTTTGCTGATATCGACTCCCACCAGAAGGCACCTGTCGCATGGGCCCTCCAGCTTGGCATCACCGCGGGTACATCCAAAAGCACCTTCTCTCCAAACGATGCCTGTACCCGCGGCCAGATCGTCACCTTTCTCTTCCGTGCACTGCCTTCCAATCATTACTAACTCTATATGAAAGGATCTCAGCGCAACACTGTAACGGTAACCGATGCCTGAAATCAAGAATCTGGCCGGACATTTCATTTGTAGGGAAATCATAAAAAGACGCGGCGGGAGATCCCCGCTGCGTCTTTTTATCGTGTCTCCGTATGCGGTTTTCCCGGTCACTTCATGCGCTTCCGACAGGACCATTTTTCGGCCTTTTACTGTCTCAGAGGGATCTGCCGTCCCCGCAGGCCTCGCCGCCGGCGGCCACCAGCCGCTCCAATCCGCTCCGGTCCAGCAGGCGCACCGAGCGGTAGCCGGTCTCCAGCCAGCCCAGGCGGGCAAATTCACTCAGCGCCCGGCTCACCGTCACCCGGCTGACACCCACCGACGCGCCGATCTCCTCGTGGGTGCAGGAGAGTGTCCCGTCGGGTTGGGGGGTGAGGGAGAGCAGATGCCGGGCCACACGCTGGTCGGCCCGTAGGAAGCTGCCGTCCACGTGGCCGGACAGGAGCCGCACTGTCCGGGCCAGGTACTCCAGCATGGCAATGGCCAGATCCGGATGGCCGGCAAAGACCGCCTGGAGCCGCTGCCGGTCCACCGCCGCCAGGGAGCAGGGGGTCACCGCCACCGCCGAGGAGACCCGGGGCTGACGGTCGAAGAAGGCGGCCTCGCCGATCAGGTCCCCGGCCTGGTGCATGGTCAGGATACGCTCCTCGCCGGACTCAGCGCTGAGGAAGCACTTGACGGTGCCCTTCAGGATGTAGTAGAACTGGTCTGCCTCAGTGTCCTGGAGGTAGATCATCTGTCCCGGAGAAAAGAGCAGGGGAGACTGTCCCTCTGCCAATGGGGCCCATACGCCATGTTCCATTGTATCGCCTCCCTGAATGATATTTTCGTAATACAAACAGCTGTTTTCAGATTATTGTATCATATGTTACATTCTTTTGACAAGTGAAATGCCATAATGGAGCCACTAACAGAACAAATGGAGGGATCATTTCTATGGGAATGACTATGACCCAAAAAATCCTGGCCAAACATGCCGGCCTGGACCGGGTGGAGGCCGGCCAGCTCATCGAGGGCAGGCTGGACCTGGTGCTGGGCAACGACATCACGGCCCCTGTGGCCATCACTGAGTTTGACAAGGCCGGGCTGACCGAGATCTTCGACAAAGATAAGATCGCCATCATCCTGGACCACTCCACTCCCTGCAAGGACATCCAGTCCGCCCGCCTCTGCTCCCAGGCCCGGGACTTTGCCAAGCGCTTTTCCATCACCAACTTCTATGACGTGGGTCAGATGGGCGTGGAGCACGCCCTGATCCCCGAGAAGGGCCTGGCCGCCCCCGGCGAGGTCATCATCGGCGCCGACTCCCACACCTGTACTTACGGCGCACTGGGTGCCTTCTCCACCGGCGTGGGCTCCACCGACATGGCTGCCGGCATGGCCACTGGCCTCTCTTGGTTCAAGGTGCCCTCCGCCATCAAGGTCACGCTGAAGGGCGAGCTCCAGCCCTATGTCTCGGGCAAGGACGTGATGCTCCATCTGATCGGTACCATCGGCGTGGACGGTGCGCTGTATAAATCCCTGGAATTCGGCGGCGAGGGCGTGGCCCAGCTGACCATGGATGACCGCTTCACCATTGCCAACATGGCCATCGAGGCTGGCGCCAAGAACGGTATTTTCCCTGTGGACGACAAGACCCGGGCCTATCTGGACGGCCGCGTTACCCGGGCTTGGGAGGCCGTGGAGCCCGATGCCGACGCCGTGTACGACCACGAGGTGGTCATCGACCTGAGCGCGCTCAAACCCACCGTGGCCCTGCCCCATCTGCCCTCCAACACCCGCACCGTGGACGAGGTGGCGGGTACCCCCATCCAGCAGGTGGTCATCGGCTCCTGCACCAACGGCCGGCTGGACGACCTGCGCCGTGCCGCCGAGATCCTGAAGGGCCGAAAGGTGGCCCCCGGCGTGCGCTGCATCGTGTTCCCCGCCACCCAGCAGATCATGCTGGACGCCATGGCCGAGGGTCTCATCAATATCTTCATCGAGGCGGGCGCCGCCGTGTCCACTCCCACCTGCGGTCCCTGCCTGGGCGGCCACATGGGCGTCCTCTCCGACGGTGAGCGAGCCATCTCCACCACCAACCGGAACTTCGTGGGCCGCATGGGCCCCGTCAGCTCCGAGATCATTCTGGCCAGCCCCGCCGTGGCGGCGGCCTCCGCGGTGGCCGGCTGCGTGGCCAATCCCCAGTCCCTGATGGGCTGACCGCCCCATACCAATATCGCCGGCGGACAGGGCCTCCGCCCGCCGGCCGGAAAGGAAGAAAACAACCATGAAGGTCTATAAATACGGCGACAACGTGGATACCGACGTGATCATCCCCGCCCGCCATCTGAACAATCCCGATCCCAAGGCCCTGGCCTCCCACTGCATGGAGGATATCGACGCCTCCTTCGCCTCCACCGTTGAACCCGGCGACATCATCGTGGGCGGCGCCAACTTCGGCTGCGGCTCCTCCCGGGAGCACGCGCCCCTGTCCATCAAGGCCTGCGGCGTGAAGTGCGTCATCGCAGCCTCCTTCGCCCGCATCTTCTACCGCAACGCCATCAACATCGGCTTCCCCATCATGGAGTGTCCCCAGGCCGCCGCCGAGATCCAGGCCGGCGACCAGGTCAGCGTGGATTTCCAGACCGGCGTCATTGTGGACGAAACCACCGGCAAGCAGTATCAGGCCGCGCCCTTCCCGGCCTTTGTCAACGGCATCATCGACAACGGCGGCCTGCTCAAGTCCCTCAAGGCCCGGGGCGTTGCGAAATAAGGGAGGTCTGTCATCATGAATTATAAGATCGCGCTCATCAAGGGAGACGGCATTGGCCCCGAGGTAGTGGGGGAGGCCGTCAAGGTCCTGGAGGCCGTGGGCAAGAAGTTCGGCCATACCTTTATCTATGAAGATGTGCTCATGGGCGGCTGCGCCACCGACGCGGTGGGGAAGAGCTACCCCGACGGCACCGCCGAAAAGTGCCGGGCCTGCGACGCCGTGCTCCTGGGCGCGGTGGGCGGCCCCAAGTGGGGCTCCGACAAGCCCGCCGAGCAGCGGCCCGAGACCGCGCTGCTGGCCATCCGCAAGGACCTGGGCCTCTACGCCAACCTGCGTCCCGCCGCCCTCCGGCCTGCCATGGCCGACGCCTGCCCCCTGAAGAAAGAGACTGCCGAGAAGGGCATCGACCTGATGATGGTGCGGGAGCTCACCGGCGGCATCTACTTCGGCCAGCGGGAGCGGTACGAGACCCCTGACCGGGGCGTGGAGTGTGCCGACCGGATGGCTTACTCCGAGCAGGAGATCGAGCGCATCGGCCGCCGGGCATTCGAGCTGGCCCGTCTGCGCCGCAAGAAGGTGTCCAGCGTGGACAAGGCCAACGTGCTGGAGACCAGCCGCCTGTGGCGCTCTGTGATGCATCGCCTGGCCGCTGAGTACCCCGACGTGGCCTACGAGGATGTGCTGGTGGACAACTGCGCCATGCAGCTGGTCCGGGACCCCGGCCAGTTCGACGTGGTGGTCACCGAGAACATGTTCGGCGACATTCTCTCCGATGAGGCCAGCATGGTCACCGGCTCCATCGGCCTGCTGCCCTCGGCCTCCATCGGCGACACCGCCCCCGGCCTGTACGAGCCCATCCACGGCTCTGCTCCCGACATCGCCGGCCAGAACAAGGCCAACCCCATCGCCACCATCCTGTCCGTAGCCATGATGATGCGCTATTCCTTCCACCTGGCAGACGAGGCAAACGCCATCGAGGCCGCGGTGGACGGTGTGCTGGCCGACGGCTGGCGCACTGCCGACATCGCCGAGCCCGGCGTGACTCCCATCGGCACCGTGGAGATGGGCAAGCTCATCTGCGAGAAGCTGCTGGGCTGATCCTGTTCCGCACCCAAAGAGCGCCGCCCTGTCAGAGGGGCGGCGCTCTCTTTTCTCCCGCGCCCGGACTTGCCTTTGCAAAAGAAGGATGTTACAATCAAGTCCAGACAGCTTCGCTAATTGGAGCGGGACGGAGAGGGAAGTGGGAACTATGGTCCTGACCATCGACATAGGCAATTCCAGCACCACAGTGGGACTGTTCGGCGGGGAAGAGCTGGCTTTCCGCTCTGTCCTGCCCACCTGCAAGAGCGCGACCCAGGACCTTTGGGCCATCCAGCTTCTGGACGTGTTCCGGCTCCACCAGGCGGATATCCGTACTGTCACCGGCACCATCATCTCCAGTGTGGTGCCCCCGGTCACTGCGGCCATCTGCGGTGCGGTGCAGTTCGTCACCGGCCGCAAGCCCATGGTGATGGGCCCCGGCGTCAGGACCGGCCTGAACATCAAATCCGACCTCCATGCCCAACTGGGCAGCGACATCGTGGCCTTCTCGGTGGCCGCCATCAGCAAGTACCCCTCGCCCCTGATCGTCATCGACATGGGGACCGCCGTCACCATGTCCCTGCTGCGGGACAACCTCTATGAGGGGTGCATCATCATGCCCGGCGTGCGCCTGGCGGTGGAGGCGCTCTCCCGGGAGGCGGCCGCGCTGCCCCATATCTCCATCGAGCCGCCTGCCTCCATCCTGGGCCACAACACGGTGGATGCCATGCGCTCCGGCGTGGTGTACGGCAACGCCAGCATGGTGGACGGCATGATCGGCCGGATCGAGGAGGCTTGCGGCCCTGTAGAAACAGTGGTGGCCACCGGCGCCGCCGCCCCCGAGGTGCTGGCCCAGTGCCGGCGGCCCATCATCTATGACGCTGATCTGCTGCTCAGCGGCCTCTATCTGATCTACCAAAAGAATTCCGCCCCCCGGCAGAAAAGGTGATCGCCCTGTTTTCACGCGCTCTCCCGCCGGAATGCAGGTCATACAAAAAACGCCTCCTGTGCTTTTGTGAAAAAAGCACAGGAGGCTTTCTTTTTCGGGCTCAAATTCGGCCTGGTCTTGTTGAAAAGCGCAAACTTTTGAAAGTCATTTGAATCGGACTTGCATTTTCGGCTTTCACCGCATATAATGATGACTACACTGAGTTCACGTTTGGAGGAGATCTACTGTGAAAGAGCTGTCCAGAATCGCCGAGGCTGTCCAGGCCTCCACCACTATGGCAATTGACGCCCTGTTCAAACAGATGAAGGCTGACGGTGTCGACGTCATCGGCTTTGGCGCCGGCGAGCCCGATTTCAGCACCCCTGATGAGATCAAGGCGGTAGGTATCTCCGCCATTGAGAATAATATCACCCGCTACACCCCCGCCGCCGGCACGGTAGAGCTGCGCAAGGCCGTTTGTGAGCGCATGAAGGCCGACTGCGGCGTGGAGTACAAGCCCAACCAGGTGGTAGCCACCAGCGGTGCCAAGCATGCCGTGTATCTGGCGCTCCGTGCGCTGGTCAACCCCGGTGACGAAGTCATCCTGCCCGCCCCTTACTGGGTCAGCTACATCGAGCTCATCAAGATCATGGGCGGCGTGCCCGTGGTGGTCACCGCCACCGAGGCTGAGCACTTTAAGCTCACCGCCGAGAAGCTCGCTGCCGCCATCACCCCCAAGACCAAGGCCATCATCCTCAACAACCCCTCCAACCCCACCGGCATGATGTACAACGAGGCTGAGCTCCGCGCCATCGCCGATGTGTGCGTCAAGAATGACATCTATGTGGTCTGCGACGAGATCTATTACGGCCTTGTTTATGACGGACAGAAGTTCACCAGCTTCCCGTCCCTCAGCCCCGAGGTGAAGGACCTGACCATCCTCATCAACGGCGTCTCCAAGTCCTACGCCATGACCGGCTGGCGCATCGGCTACGCCTGCGCCAATGACAGGATCGCCAAGGTCATGGCCAACTATGTCAGCCACTCCACCGGTTCCGCCTGCGCTATCTCCCAGAAAGCCTCCGCTTTCGCCCTCACCGCGCCCCAGGACAAGATCGAGGAGATGCGCAAGGCCTTCGAGGAGCGCCGCAACTACATCGTGGAGCGGATGAATTCTATCCCCGGCGTCAGCTGCATCAAGCCTGAGGGCGCTTTCTACGTGATGATGAACCTGGAGCAGCTCATCGGCAAGACCATCCAGGGCGTGGAGATCACCAATGATGACGTGTTTGCCGACGCTTTCCTGAAGAAGGGCCTGGTGGCTGTGGTCCCCGGCTCCGGTTTCGGCGCCCCCAATTTCGTCCGCTGGTCCTACGCCACCTCTATGGAAAACATCAAAGAGGGTCTGGACCGCCTGGAGAAGTTCCTGCAGGGTTAATTTTCGAGATAAAAAAGAGGCGTGTCTTGTACACGCCTCTTTTTTGTGATATCATTTTAGCCGACACTTTTGAGATAAAGAGGGGTTTGCCCAATGAGCAAGAATGTATACGAGAGTCCTCTGTCCTCCCGCTATGCCAGCGATGAGATGCAGTACATCTTTTCTCCCGACAAAAAGTTCTCCACCTGGCGCCGGCTGTGGATCGCCCTGGCCCGGGCCGAGATGGAGCTGGGCCTGCCGGTGACCCAGGAACAGATCGACGAGATGGAGGCCCACATCGACGATATCGACTACGAGCTGGCCGCCGAAAAGGAGCGCCAGCTCCGCCACGATGTCATGGCCCACATTCACACCTTCGGCACCGTCTGCCCCAAGGCCATGCCCATTATCCATCTGGGCGCCACCAGCTGCTATGTGGGCGACAACACCGATATCATCCTCATGCGGGAGGGGCTGGAGCTGGTCCGGAACAAGCTGGTGCAGGTACTTGGGCATCTGGCCCGGTTCGCCGACACCTTCAAGGCCCTGCCCACCCTGGGCTTCACTCACTTTCAGCCCGCCCAGCTGGTGACGGTAGGGAAGCGCGCCACCCTCTGGATGAATGAGCTGCTGCTGGATCTGGACGAGGTGGAGTACCGCATTGCCAGCCTCAAGCTGCTGGGCTGCAAGGGAACCACCGGCACCCAGGCCAGCTTCATGGAGCTCTTTGAGGGGGACCATGAGAAGTGCCGGGAGCTGGACCGCAGGATCGCCCGGGAGATGGGCTTCGAGGGCGTGACCCCTGTGTCCGGCCAGACTTACTCCCGCAAGGTGGACGCCGCCGTGCTCTCCACTCTTTCCGGCATTGCACAGTCGGCCAGCAAGTTTGCCACCGATATGCGCCTGCTCTGCCACCTGAAGGAGGTGGAGGAACCTTTTGAGAAGAACCAGATCGGTTCCTCCGCCATGCCCTATAAGCGCAACCCCATGCGGTGCGAGCGCATCTGCTCTCTGGCCCGCTATGTCATCGCTGATGCCGCCAACCCCGCCATCACCTCGGCCACCCAGTGGTTCGAGCGTACTCTGGATGATTCGGCGAACAAGCGCATCTCGGTGCCCGAGGCTTTCCTTGCTGTGGACGCCATCCTGAACATCTACACCAACGTGGCCTCCAACCTGGTGGTGCATGAGAAGGTCATTGAAAAGCATGTGATGGAGGAGCTGCCCTTCATGGCCAGCGAGAACATCATGATGGACGCCGTCAAGCGGGGCGGCAACCGTCAGGAACTCCATGAGCGCATCCGCGTCCATTCCCTGGAGGCCGGCCGCAATGTGAAGGATCTGGGGCTGCCCAACAACCTGATCGACCTGATCGCCGCCGACCCCATGTTCGGCATGAGCAGGGAGGAGCTGACTGCCCATCTGGAGCCCAGCCGCTATATCGGCCGCTGTCCGGAGCAGGTCACCGACTTTCTGACCGGCTATGTCCAGCCCGTGCTGGAGCGCTACGCCGACGCCCTCAACGCCAAAGAGACCGCCCTCAAGGTCTGATGCCATGAAGTAAAATTCCCCCGGTCCGGCACATTGCCGGACCGGGGGAATTCTTTTGCAGCAGGGCAGATGGCCTCTTACAGTCTGTGCTGCTCCACGCCGGTGAGCGCCCGCATCACGTCGTAGGTCTGGGGGTCCAGGCTCTTCTTCATGGCCAGGGCCTCGCCGATGTCGAAGTCCACATAGCGGTCATCCTGGAAGCAGACCACACGGTTGCTCTTGCCGGCAGCCAGGAGCTTGACTGCCTCGTAGCCCATGTAGGTGGCGGTGACCCGATCCCGGGAGGAGGGACTGCCGCCCCGCTGCACGTGTCCCAGAATGGTAACACGGGTGTCCAGCGCGGTGGCGCTGCGGATCCGCTCCGCCACGCCGTAGGCGCCGCCCTCCACGCCCTCGGCCACAATGACCATGAAGTGGGTCCGGCCGCCCAGGCGGGCCCGGCGGATGGGCTCGATGATGTCAGCCTCGTAGTCCAGCTCCTGCTCCGGGACGACCACTGCGGTGGCGCCCGACGCCACGCCCACATACATGGCCAGATGGCCCGCGTGGCGGCCCATGACCTCCACCACAGAGCAGCGCTCATGGGACTGCATGGTGTCCCGCAGCTTGTCGATGGAATCCAGCGCCGTATTGCAGGCAGTATCGAAGCCTATGGTATACTCGGAGCAGGAGATATCATTGTCGATGGTACCGGGGATACCAACCACGGAGATGCCCATCTGGGACAGCTCCAGCAGGCCGCGGAAGGTACCGTCTCCACCGATGCCTACCAGTCCGTCCAGACCCAGCAGCTTACAGGTAGCCACTGCCTTCTGGCGGCCCTCCGGGACCTTGAACTCCTCACTGCGGGCCGAGTAAAGCATGGTTCCGCCACGGCGGGACAATCCGCTCACGCTTTCAAAGGTGAGAGGAAGCACATCACAGTTGATCAGGCCATGATAGCCACGGCGGATGCCCACACATTCGATCCCCATATGGAGTGCAGTCCGGACCACTGAACGGATGGCGGCATTCATGCCGGGTGCGTCGCCACCACTGGTGAATACTCCAATTCGACGTACTTTACTCGTTTCCATTAAAAGACCTCCCTTTTATGCATGCAGCTTACTCATGCGGCGGCCCGGAGGCGCCGTTCTTACATCTCAATGGTAAGGACTTTCTTCAGCTTGGCGAACCGGGGAAGGGCATTCTCCTTGGGCGCCTTGGTCTCGCCCTGGATCAGAGGCAGAACATAGTCGATAAAAGGCTGCTCCACGCCATTGCCCCGGGCATTGATCCATTCGCGGGGTACCTTTTTCTCAAAATTGGCCACAATATCAAGAGGCTCCAGAGATGCCTCGCACTTGTAGGCACCGTTGTCGCGGCTGCACTTGAACGCCACCATCTTGTCAGTTACGCCGGAGACAGCAGCCTCGACAGCGGTCTTGCCGGCCATAAAGGCCTCGTCGATATCGGTCTGGGAAGCCACGTGAGAGCCGCAGCGCTGGAGGAGGGAGAGCTCAATACCGCGGACCTTGGCGCCGGTCTCTTTCTTCACGATCTCAGCCAGCATAGCGGCCAGGCCGCCCAACTGTGCGTGACCGAAGCCGTCAGTAGCGGAGGTCTTGGCCTCGGACACAAACGTGCCGTCGGCATAATGGATGCCCTCAGAAACAGCGACCATACACTTGCCGGTCTTCTCATAAACAGCCTTCACGTCAGCCAGGAATTCATCCATATTGAAGTCGGTCTCGGGCAGATAGATCAGGTCGGGACCATAGCCAGCCCAGGTGGCCAGCGCCGCAGAACCGGCCAGCCAGCCGGCGTGGCGGCCCATGATCTCGATGATGGTCACCATCCCGGTGTCATACACATGGGCATCACGATGGACTTCCATGCAGGAGGTGGCGATAAACTTGGCTGCAGAGGCAAAGCCGGGGCAATGGTCGGTGCCGTTCAGGTCGTTGTCGATGGTCTTGGGCACGCCCATGATGCGGCACTCATAGCCTACCTTCTGCATATACTTGGAGATCTTGTTGCAGGTGTCCATGGAGTCGTTGCCACCGTTGTAGAAGAAATAGCGGACGTTGTACTTCTGGAAGATCTCCAGAATGCGCTTGTAATCGGTGTCGTCCTTGTCGGGGTCAGCCAGCTTATACCGGCAGGAGCCCAGAGCAGAGGAGGGGGTATACTTCAGAATATCCAGCTCGGCGGGGTCCTCCTGGGACATGTCATACAGCTTGTC
>JALEZN010000090.1 GCA_022772585.1 Clostridiales bacterium | reverse complement strand
GAATCCCATCAGGAACATGGGGATCGCCACGAAGAGGGTGCCCACAGCCATAGCTTTCCAGGCATTTCCGGCCTTTTTGCCGACCCAGGCGCCGGCGATGGTGGGCAGGAAGATGGTGATGATGGTGCGGGGCATCTGAAGTGCGCCGGCGATGGTGGTGGGAGCGCCCATCACACGGATGGCGCCCATGGGGGCGTACACGTTCATGGCACTCTGATAGAAGTAGCAGATGAAACCAACGATGAGCAGAATGGTATAGTTGTGATTTTTAAAGAGGCGCAGGGGGATCAGGGGCTCAGCGGCCTTGCCTTCAATCTTGATCAGGACGATCAGGGCCACGATGCCTACGGCAAAGCCGGCCAGGACGCCGGGGTTGGTCCAGCCCATGGAGGGGGCGAAGTTCAGCGCCAGCAGGATGCCGCACAGAGTGACCACCAGGGCGGCGATGCCGGGCACATCCAGGGTCACCTTGTCCTGGCGCTTCTGGTTGGGCAGGTTCAGACCGATGAGGACCACGCCCAGGATCAGCGGGATGGCGGGCATGAGGATGGCCACGGTGAGCAGGCCCATATCGGTCAGGATGCCGGCCAGGATGCCGCCGCCGAAGCTGCCCACCGCGATGGCTGTGGCCAGCATGCCCATGGCCTTGGGCACGTCTTTACGCTCGTTGATCAGGCTCACGATGATATAAGGAGCGGCGGTGAAAGCGCCCTGGGCCAGGCTCACCAGCAGACGCAGCACCATCAGCGGCACAAGAGAGCGGACAAATGCGAAAGCGATACCGGCAGCAGCACAGATGATACCGGGGATGACCACGATATTCCTGCGGCCCACCAGGTCGCCCAGCTTGCCGCCGATGGGAGTCATGATGGAGACGCCCAGTCCGGCAAAGATGGAGAACAGGGAGACATAGCCCATGGCGTTGACGCTCTCCAGAATGGGAGAGGTCAGGGTGGCGAAGACGAGTCCATACATGGATACGGACAGCATCATGCAGATACATCCGATCTGAACGGCGTTTTTCTTGCCCTTCGGCAGGGGGATGGCAACATTGGGCTGAGGCTGCTGATTCGACATGACCATCATTCCTTTCGGCGCTTGTTGCAGTCCTATTTATTGTGTTTCAGCCACTGGGTGGCGCAGTGGGCCAGACAGCTGGACCCGATGGGGCATACATCCTCGTTGAAAAGGACCTGGGGGCTGTGGGCGGGATAGCGGCCCCGCTCGTCCAGGAAGCCGGCGGAGAGGTACATAAAGGTGCTGGGGACCCGCTCGGCAATGGTGGCGAAATCCTCAGATGCGCTGGCGCAGATACCGGGATAGGGCATCATGCCGGGGATGTTCAGCTCCTTCATATAGCCGATGAATTCCTCGGTGAGCTTGGGATCGCAGATCAGCGGGGCCACCTCGGAGATCATCTCGATCTCGGCCGTCCCGCCGTACATCTCGGCCGTCTTGACCGAGACCTCCTTCATCCGGCGGACCAGCAGCGCCCGGGCGGCGGGGTCGTTGGTGCGGATGGTGCCCTGGAGGAGGGCAGTGTCCGGGATGATGTTGGCGGCGGTGCCGGCGGAGAAGTTGCCGATGGTCATGACACAGGATTTGGAGGGGTCGGCCTCCCGGGCCATCAAAGCCTCCAGCGCCAGGTAGATGTGGACGCCGATGTTGATGGGGTCAATGGAGCTGTGGGGATAGGCGCCGTGGGCGCCCTTGCCGGTGATTTTGATCTTGAAGCCGTCCACAGAGAACATCATGGGACCGGTGGTGTTGTACATATACATGCCCACAGGCATCTTTCCGGTGGTGACATGGTAGGCCAGAGCCGCGTCCACAGGGGGATCTTCCAGGATGCCGTGCTCGATCATGTCCTTGCCGCCCTCGAAGGTCTCCTCGGCGGGCTGGAACATGAACTTGACCGTACCCTCCAGCTCAGCTTCGTTCTCCTTGAGCATTTTGGCGGCGGTGAGCAGCATGGCCGCGTGGAAATCGTGTCCGCAGGCGTGGGCGGCGCCGGAGGGACAGGCAAAGGGCTCGCCGCTCTCTTCCGGAAGGGGAAGGGCGTCCATGTCCGCCCGGAGCAGGATGACCTTTCCGCCTTTGCCCAGGGTCGCAGTGACGCCATACCCGCAGTCCCTGGGCTCCAGACCGTATTCCCTGAGCTTCTCCATCACATAGGCCTTGGTCTTGGGCAGGTCCAGACCGACCTCGGCATTGGTGTGAAAGTAGCGGCGGTGGGCGATGGTCTCATCCTTCAGGGCCAGGGCTCTCTCATAGTAATTCATAGTGGGGCCTCCTTTACAGTTGCTGTCATTGGTGAGTGTGGAAGGCAGGCGGGAGTCGCGTATATCCGGCAGTATCGGGAGAGAGCCGGCCTCTCGTGGCTGCCTGAAACAGGAAATGGGGATGATGCTTTATTATAGCAGTTATCAATATTATGGCCAATAATCATTGCGTTCTTGCATGGAAAATTGTGCAAAACAGAGAGAGGGGATGACTGCCGTTCAATTTACAGATTATTCATATTTCAGTCATGATTTAGCCGTAATTTGCAGGTATCATACAATTGGAAGCAGGGAAGAGCAGACCCGGCTTCCAGATTATCAGACACGCCAACCAATCCCTCTCCAAACCCCCTTTGCAAACACACAACACACACCCAAAAAACCCCGGCCATCGGCCGGGGTTTTTTGGGCCTTTTGGGAGACTGGGCGCACGCAATCTTGCAATCCGGAATGGAAAGGGATATGATAAACGGTAATCAAAGGAGGCTTTATCATGCGCGATGGTTTTATCAAGGCAGCCGCCGGGACACCCAGAATCCGGGTGGCGGACTGCCGGTACAACGCCGAGCAGATCTTCACCCTCATGCGGGAGGCAGCCAAGCAGGGCGTGCGGGTGCTGGCGCTGCCCGAGCTGTGCATCACCGGTTATACCTGCGGGGATCTGTTTTTGCAGGATACCCTGCTGAAGGGGGCGGAGGACGCCCTTTCTACGGTTCTGGAAGCCACGAAGAATCTGGATATGATCACGGCCCTGGGCCTGCCGGTGCGCTGGGGGGGCAAGCTGTACAATTGCGCCGCCGTGATCCACAAGGGGGAGCTGCTGGGACTGGTGCCCAAGACACATATCCCCAACTACGGCGAGTTTTATGAGAAGCGCTGGTTCGAGGCCGCACCCGGCGAGGGCCGGATGATCCGTTTCTGCGGACAGGAGACCTATCTGGGCAGTGACGTGATCTTCCCGTGTGAGACGATGCAGGGGCTGACGGTGGGCGTAGAGATCTGCGAGGACCTGTGGGCGGCGGAGCCCCCCTCGGTCCGCCTGGCCGGCGCCGGCGCCACAGTTATTCTGAACCTGTCGGCCAGCGATGAGGTGGTGGGCAAGGCGGAATACCGCCGCCAGCTGGTGGCGGGCCAGTCCGCCCGGCTGGTCTGCGGCTATGTGTACGCCGACGCGGGAGAGGGAGAGTCCTCCACCGACCTGGTCTTTGCCGGACACAACCTGATCGCTGAAAACGGTGTGCTGCTGGCGGAGCGCTGCTTTGCCAATGGCCTCACCGTCACTGAGCTGGATGTGCAGAGACTGGATTATGAGCGCCGCCGCATGACCACCTTCCGGGCGGGGGGGGAGGAACTGCTGGAGGTCCCCTTTGCGCTGGAGCCGGCCCCTACCGCCCTCACTCGCCATGTGAGCCGCACGCCCTTTGTGCCCGAGGACGCGTGGGACCGGAAGAACCGCTGCAACGAGATCCTGCTCATCGCCGCCCTGGGGCTGAAAAAGCGCCTGGAGCACAGCGGCGCCAAGGCCGCGGTGGTGGGATTGTCCGGCGGACTGGATTCCACCCTGGCCATCCTCATCACCAGCATTGCCATGAAGCTGATGGACCGGCCGGCCAGCGACATCATCGCCGTCACCATGCCCTGCTTCGGCACCACCGACCGCACCCGGGACAACGCCGTGGAGCTGGCGGAGCGCCTGGGAGCCACCTTGAAGCGCATCGACATCGGCGAGGCTGTGAAGGTCCACTTCCGGGATATCGGTCAGTCCATGGATGACCACGATGTGACCTTTGAAAACGGACAGGCCCGGGAGCGCACCCAGGTCCTGATGGACATTGCCAACCAGTGCGGCGGCCTGGTGGTGGGTACCGGCGACCTCTCCGAGCTGGCCCTGGGCTGGGCCACCTATAACGGCGACCACATGAGCATGTACGGCGTCAACGCCTCCATTCCCAAGACCCTGGTGCGCCACCTGGTGTCCTTTGTCTCGGATGACAAGGCGGAGGAGGATGAGCGGCTGTCCGCTGTGCTGTCCGACATTCTGGATACCCCGGTCTCCCCCGAGCTGCTCCCCGCCATCGAGGGCAGGATCGCCCAGAAGACCGAGGATCTGGTGGGGCCCTACGAGCTCCATGACTTCTTCCTGTATTACGCCGTCCGGTGGGCGTTCCCGCCCAAAAAGGTGCTCCGCCTGGCCGAGCACGCCTTCGGCCGCAGCTATGACCGTGCCACCCTGCTCAAGTGGCTGAAGAACTTCTACCGCCGCTTCTTCGCCCAGCAGTTCAAGCGTTCCTGCCTGCCCGACGGCCCCAAGGTGGGCTCCCTGACCCTCAGTCCCCGCGGCGACTGGCGGATGCCCAGCGACGCGGTGGCCGCCCTGTGGATGGACGAGCTGGAGGGGCTGAAGTGAGCGTGAGGAGCAGGAGCCAGTCGCCTTTGTGGGCCCCCCGGGAAAGCGCGGTGCGTTTTTCCGGGGAAAGGAGGCGCAGCGGAGTGAGCGAGCGCTGGCCGAAGGCCTGCGCGAGGGATACGGAGCTTGTGCCGACGCGGCGGATGCCCAGCGATGCGGTGGCCGCCCTGTGGATGGACGAGCTGGAGGGGCTGAAGTGATATGAGAGAATATCTGGACCTGTTCTGGACCTTTGCCAAGATCGGGGCCTGTACCTTCGGCGGCGGCTACGCCATGCTGCCCATCCTCCAGCGGGAGCTGGTGGAAAAGCGGGGCTGGGCCACCGAAGAGCAACTCTCCGACTATTTTGCCATCGGCCAGTGCACCCCCGGCATCATCGCGGTGAACACCGCCACCTTTGTGGGCCACAGCCGGAAGGGCAAGACCGGCGGTGTGGCGGCCACCCTGGGGCTGGTTTTCCCCTCGCTGGTCATCATCATGCTCATCGCGGCCTTTTTACAGAATTTTGCCCATCTGCCGGTGGTGATCCATGCCTTTAACGGCGTGCGGGCCTGTGTATGCGCCCTGATCTTGTCCAGCGTGCTCAAGCTGCGGAAGAATACGGTCATTGACCGTCCTACTGCCGTGCTCTTCATTGTGGTGCTGCTGCTGGCTGCCGTGGGGACCTTTGTCTCCTTTGACGGGGTGCCCGGCGGAGCGGTCATCGACTTCCTGCTGTCCCCCGTGGTGCTGGTGGTAGCCGCCGGCGCGGCGGGACTGTGTATCCGGGCGGCGAAAGGGGGCGGCAGGGCGTGATCTATGTGAGACTTTTCCTGGAGTTCTTCCAGGCCGGGCTCTTCTCGGTGGGGGGCGGACTGGCCACCATCCCCTTCCTTACCGACATCGGCGCCCGCACGGGCTGGTTCACGCCCGGGGACCTGGCCAATATGATCGCCGTGTCCGAGTCCACACCCGGCCCTATGGGGGTCAATATGGCCACCTATGTGGGCTTCCACACCGGCGGCGTGCTGGGCGGCGTGGTGGCTACCCTGGGACTGATTTGCCCCTCCGTCATCGTGATCCTCATCATCGCCGGTTTTCTGCAGAAATTCCGGCAGAGCCGGGCGGTAGACGCCGTGTTCTACGGCCTGCGGCCCGCTTCCACTGCGCTCATCGCGGCGGCGCTGCTGCAGGTGTGTTCCATCGCGCTGGTGGACCTGAGCGCCCTGACTGGGGGAGATCCGGCGGCGGGCATCCGCTGGAAGGCGGTGGTCCTGGCCGCGGCGGTGTTCCTCTGCCTGCGGAACAAAAAGCTGAAAAAGCTCCATCCCATCGTGTTCATCGCCCTATCGGCGGTCGTCGGTGTGGTATTTCAGTTCTGATACTGATTTCAAATAAAATGCTTTATTTGAAATCCCACATTATCAAAAACAGAGCCCGTCCGGGACAAAACCGTCCCGGACGGGCTTTTTGCGCGGAAAAAGGCGGGGCGTCCGTTTCGGACGCCCCGCCTGTCTCACCGGACCTGGCCGGTGCCGTAGATGACGTACTTGCTGGAGGTGAGCTCCTCCAGGCCCATGGGGCCCCGGGCGTGCATCTTCTGAGTAGAGATGCCAATCTCGGCCCCCAGGCCGAACTCACCGCCGTCGGTGAAGCGGGTGGAGGCGTTGACGTAGACCGCCGCCGCGTCCACCTGGTCCAGGAAGTGCTGGGCGGTAAAGTAGTTGTCGGTGACGATGGCCTCCGAATGGCCGGAGCCGTGCCGGGCGATGAAGTCAATGGCCTCCTCGGGGCCGGAGACCACTTTGACCGCCAGGATGTAGTCGCCGAACTCGGTATCCCAGTCTTCGGCCGAGGCGGGGACCACCCAGTCGCCCAGGATGGCGCGAGTCTCGGGGCAGCCCCGGAGCTCCACCCGGTCGGCCTTCAGCAGCTGCCAGGCCATGGGCAGGAAGTCGGCGGCCACCGCCCGGTCCACCAGGACGCATTCGGCGGCATTGCACACCGAGGGGCGGGAGCACTTGGCGTTGTACAGGATGCGGGCGGCCATGTCCAGATCGGCGTCGGCGTCCACAAAGATATGGCAGATACCGGTGCCGGTCTGGATGACGGGCACACGGGCGTTCTCCACCACCGAGCGGATCAGGCCCGCGCCCCCGCGGGGGATGAGCACGTCCAGATATTCGGTCAGGTTCATCAGCTGGGCGGCGGTCTCCCGGCTGGTGTCGCACACCAGGGCGATGCAGTCCCGGGGCAGACCCACGGACTCCAGCGCGTCTCGCATGACGGCCACCATGGCGCTGCTGGAATGGAAGGCCTCCTTGCCGCCCCGGAGGATGACGGGGTTGCCCGACTTGAGGCAGAGGGCGGCGGCGTCCACCGTCACGTTGGGGCGGGCCTCGTAGATGATGCCGATGACCCCCAGGGGCACCCGGCGTTTGCCGATGGTCAGGCCGTTGGGCCGGGTGTACATTTTGGTGGTGACGCCGATGGGGTCGGGAAGGGACTTGACCTGCCGGACGCCCGCCACGATACCGGCGATGCGTCCCTCGTCCAGGGCCAGCCGGTCCAGCAGGGAGGGGCGCATGCCGTTCTCCCGGGCCTCCTCCAGGTCGGCGGCGTTGGCCTCCAGCACCCGGGAGGCATTGGCCTCCAGCGCGGCGGCGATGGCCTCCAGCGCTTCGTCTTTTTTTGCGGTACCCGCCACGGCCAGTACCCGGGCGGCGTTCCTGGCGGCCAGGCCCTGCGTTTCCAGAATCGTCATATGGATCACTCCTCTGTCAAAAAATCGGACGCAACGACGGCAGGACGGGATAAACCGGCCCTGTCGGGGGAAATATGCCATTTAGAAGCAGCTAAAACAAAAATACGAGGCGCTAAGCCTGACCTTGCGGAGAAAAACGGGTGCCGATATCCTCGCCGGTCACGATGCCGTACAGGTCCTCCATCCGGGCGCCGTTGGCGATGACCATGTCGATGCCGTGAGCCATGGCCCGCCGGGCGGCGGTGATCTTGGTGACCATGCCGCCGGTGCCCCACTTGGAACCCCTTCCGCCGGCCAGAGCCTCGATTTCAGGGGTGATGGCGCCCACATGGTGGATGAGCCTGGCGTCCGGGTTCTGGCGGGGGTCGGAATCGTAGAGCCCGTCGATGTCGGACAGGAGCACCAGCAGGTCGGCCCGGCACAGGCCGGCCACGATGGCGGACAGGGTGTCGTTATCGCCCAGGACCTTGCTCTTGCCGGTCTCGATCTCGGCGGAAGAGACCGAGTCGTTCTCATTGACGATGGGGATGCAGCCCAGCTCCAGCAGGGCGGAGAAGGTCCCCGACAGGTGGGAGGAGCGCACCGGGTCCTCCACATCCTCGCCGGTCAGCAGGATCTGGGCCACATTTTGGCCGTATTCGCCGAAAAATTTATCATAAAGGTGCATCATTTCGCACTGGCCGATGGCGGCTGCGGCCTGCTTCATACGCAGCTCGGAAGGTCGTTCCTTTAGCCCCAGCTTGCCGGTGCCGATACCGATGGCGCCGGAGGAGACCAGGATGATCTCGTGTCCCATCCCCTTCAGGTCGGACAGGGTACGGGCCAGATGTTCCATGCTGTGCAGATTCAGACTTCCATTGGCGCGGGTGAGGGTGGACGTGCCCACCTTGACGACCACGCGCAGCGCGTTTGTTTGACGGTCCAAAATGACTCACTCTCCTGATGCTTGGGTCCCTCCGCATCGACACAGCAGAGGACTAAAGCAAGTATAGCACAAAACCCCTGCAGGGGAAAGTTAAACTTCACATTCCGTATTTTTTGACGGTACAGGGGACAAAAGTCCGAAAACCGGCCCTCTTTTCGTGCGTTTTGTTATTGAACTCCGGCACGATTTGGAGTACAATATGCTCCGACAATGGATGGGAAACCGGAAGCGGACGGGGGGATGGGATGCTCAATATCGTACTGGTGGAGCCGGAGATCCATATGAATACCGGCAACATCGCCCGCACCTGCGCGGCAACGCGGAGCGCTCTCCACCTCATCAAGCCTCTGGGCTTTGACATCAGCGACAAGGCGGTCAAGCGGGCCGGCCTGGACTACTGGCACATGGTGGACCTGCACGTGTACGAAAATCTGGAGGACTTCTTCCGGAAGACCGGCGCGCAGGATATCTGGCTGGCCACAGCCAAGGCTCCCCGACCCTACACCCAGGTGCGCTTCCAGCCTGACTGCTGGCTGATGTTCGGCAAAGAGAGCACCGGCCTGCCGGAGGACTTCCGTGCCCGGTATGCCGAACGCTGCATCCGTATTCCCGTCCGGGAGGGGGCGCGCTGCCTCAACCTGGCCAATTCGGTGGCAATTCTGGCCTTTGAGGCCCTCCGCCAATGGGATTTCCCGGGGCTGGAGCCGGCCGGCGCCATGGCGGAGGAATAGCCGCCCTGATCACAAGCAGGTGTTTGCATTCCCTTTCAACCTGACCTTCCGCTGAAAACAGAAAGGAGTCCACTGACATGAACTACAACAAGAAGACCGTGAAGGATATCGACGTGAAGGGCAAAAAGGTCCTTCTCCGCTGCGATTTCAACGTACCCCAGGACAAGGCCACCGGCGCCATCACCGATGACAAGCGCATCCGCGCCGCTCTGCCCACCATCCGGTATCTGCTGGAGCAGGGTGCGGCCGTCATCGCCTGCTCCCACCTGGGCAAGCCGGCTGCCACCTTTGAGTCCTATGTGAAAAAGCAGGTCGAAAAGGGCAAGGACGCCGCCTCCATCAAGCAGGAGGACTGGGAGAAATCTCTGAAGAAGCTGTCCCTGGCCCCGGTGGCCAAGCGCCTGAGCGAGCTGCTGGACATGAATGTGATCATGGCCGCCGACGTGGTGGGTCCCGACGCCCAGGCCAAGGCCGCCGCCCTGAAGAGCGGCGAGCTCATGCTGCTGGAGAATACCCGCTTCGAGAAGGGCGAGACCAAGAACGACCCCGAGCTGGCCAAGAAGATGGCCGGTATGGCGGAGATCTATGTGTCCGATGCCTTCGGCGCGGTGCACCGTGCCCACGCCTCCACCGCCGGCGTGGCCGCCTACCTGCCCGCCGTGTCCGGCTTCCTCATCAGCAAGGAGCTGGAGATCATGGGTAATGCACTGGCCAATCCCAAGCGGCCCCTGGTGGCCATCCTGGGCGGCGCCAAGGTCTCTTCCAAGATCGGCGTCATCAACAACCTGCTGGACATTGCCGATACCATCATCGTGGGCGGCGGCATGACCTACACCTTCATCAAGGCCATGGGCGGCAAGGTGGGCACCTCCCTGCTGGAGGCCGATTGGCTGGATTACTGCAAGGAGATGATGGAGAAGGCCAAAGCCAAGGGCGTCAAGCTGCTGCTGCCGGTGGACACCCTGTGCGCCGCCGAGTTCTCCGCCGACGCCAAGCCCGAGCTGGTGGATACCATGGACATCCCCGATGACCGCATGGGCATGGACATCGGCCCCAGGACCATCGAGGAGTTCTCCAGTGCCGTGAAGGACGCGGGCACCGTGATCTGGAACGGCCCCATGGGCGTGTTTGAGTTCCCCGCCTTTGCCGAGGGTACCCGCGCCATGGCCAAGGCCCTGGCGGACACCGACGCCATCACCATCGTGGGCGGCGGCGACTCCGCGGCCGCCGTGTCCCAGCTGGGCTTTGCCGACAAGATGACCCACATCTCCACCGGCGGCGGCGCCTCTCTGGAGTTCCTGGAGGGCAAAGAGCTGCCCGGCGTTGCGTGCCTGCTGGATCAATAAAAAGCTTTCATGCCGGGCAGCTCCGGGGGCCCCGCCGGAGCCCAGCGAAGCGGGTCCGGCGGGGAGAGGAACCGCAGCGGCATGAGCGAGCTTTCCCGCGAGCGGGGAAGCGAGGGATATGGAGCATGCGGTGACGAGCCCGGCGCTGCGTGCCTGCCGGATCAATAAAAAGCGGAACCTCTCAGTCGGCTTTGCTGACAGCTTCCCCCGCGGGGGAGCCGGGACGACGCCCAAAGGGGGACCGGCTGCCGCTTGCACCGCTGCAGAACCGTGTATTTGGCCGGAAAAGGAGCGTTTTCTTTAATTTCTCCTTGACAATCCGTAAAAATAACGTAAAATAATTAAATTGGGCCGGAAGTGGATACCTCCGGCCCAATTCGCGGAACATCGTCCCATACGGTCCCGCCTGAACGAAATAAAGAAGCATGTTTTGAGGAGGCCATATGCCATGAACAGAAGATATCGCAAGACCATCATCGCCGGCAACTGGAAGATGAACAAGACCCTGTCCGAGACCCGTGCCTTTGCAGAAGAGCTCAAACCCCTGCTGGGCAAGCCCAAGTGGTGCGAGGTGGTCCTTTGCGTCCCCTACGTAAACATTCCTGCCGCCGTCCGTCTGTTCAAGGAGTGCCGTGTTGCCATCGGCGCGGAGAATGTGCACTACGAGTCCCATGGCGCCTACACCGGCGAGGTCTCTGCCGAGATGCTCAAGGAGCTGGGCGTGAAGTACGTCATCATCGGCCATTCCGAGCGCCGCAGCTACTATAACGAGACCGACTTCACCGTCAACAAGAAGGTGCACGCCGCCCTGGAGGCTGGCCTGTACCCCATCGTCTGCGTGGGCGAGAGCCTGGAGCAGCGGGAGCTGGGCGTGACCATGGACCTGATCTCCTATCAGGTGAAGGCCGCCCTGGCCGGCGTGCCCGCCGAGAAGATGCGCCACGTGGTCATCGCCTATGAGCCCCTGTGGGCCATCGGCACCGGCAAGACCGCCACCGCCGAGCAGGCCGGCGAGGTCTGCGAGTCCATCCGCGCCGTCATCCGCAAGCTGTACGGCGCCCGGGTGGCCCGCTCCGTCACCATTCAGTACGGCGGTTCCATGAACGCCAAGAACGCCCACGAGCTCCTTGCCCAGCCCGATGTGGACGGCGGCCTCATCGGCGGCGCCGCCCTGAAGGCCCCCGACTTCGTGCAGATCGTCAACGCCGCGAACCAGGAGTAAGATAAATTAAGAGCCAAGAAGAGAGAGCGGGATGCGCGGCGGGAATGCCGCATCGCCCAGGGGATTCTTAATTTCATCAGAACCGAGGTTTATTATGAGTAAAACGCCGACTACCCTGATTATTATGGACGGATTTGGCCTCCGGGAGGAGGAGAAGGGCAACGCCATCCAGAACGCCCGCACCCCCAACCTGGACCGGATCTTTGCCAACTGCCCCGGCTGTAAGCTGTCCGCGTCCGGCCTGGATGTGGGCCTGCCTGAGGGGCAGATGGGAAACAGCGAGGTGGGCCACACCAACATCGGCGCCGGCCGGGTGGTATTCCAGGACCTGCCCCGTATCAGCAAGGCGGTGGCGGACGGCACGTTTTTTGAGAACGAGGCCTACCGCGAGGCCATGGACGACTGCAAGGAGAAGAACAGCGCCCTGCACCTGATGGGCCTGCTGTCCGACGGCGGCGTCCACAGCCACATCACCCACCTGTTCGCCCTGCTGGAGATGGCCAAGCGCCGGGGAGTGAGCCGGGTCTATGTCCACTGCTTCCTGGACGGACGGGATGTGCCGCCCTCCTCCGGCAAGGGCTATGTGGAGCAGCTGGTGGCCAAGTGTGCAGAGCTGGGCGTGGGCCAGGTAGCCACTGTGATGGGCCGCTTCTACGCCATGGACCGGGACAAGCGCTGGGACCGGGTGCAGCGGGCCTACAACGCCATGGCCAACGGCGAGGGGACCTTCAATCCCGATCCGGTGGACGCCGTGCAGAAGTCCTATGACGCGGGCGTCACCGACGAGTTCGTGGAGCCCGTGGTGTGCGTGAAGGACGCGCTGGTCAGCGAGGGCGACTCCATCATCTTCTTCAACTTCCGCCCCGACCGGGCCCGGGAGATCACCCGCTGCTTTGTGGATACCGCCTTCAGCAGCATCGAGCGCAAGCGGGGCTTCCAGAATGTGACCTACGTGTGCACCACCGAGTATGATGCCACCATGCCCAACGTAAGCGTGGCCTTCCCCCACAAGGAGCTGCACAATATTTTCGGCGAGTATATCAGCAAGCTGGGCCTGACTCAGCTGCGCATCGCCGAGACCGAGAAGTACGCCCATGTCACCTTCTTCTTCAACGGCGGCGCCGAGCAGGTGTTCCCCGGCGAGGACCGGGTGCTCATCGCTTCCCCCAAGGTGGCCACCTACGACCTCAAGCCCGATATGAGCGCCCATGAAGTGGCGGCCGAGGCCGTCAAGCGCATCGAGAGCGGCAATTACGACGTGATCATCCTGAACTTCGCCAACTGCGACATGGTGGGCCATACCGGCGTCTACGAAGCCGCCCGGCTGGCTGTGGAGGCGGTGGACGAGTGCGTCAACCAGGTGGTGGAGGCCACGTCCAAAATGGGCGGCGTCTCCCTCATCACCGCCGACCACGGCAACGCCGAGCGGATGGTGGATGAGGACGGAGTCACCCCCTATACCGCCCACACCACCAATCTGGTGCCTTTCTATATCGTGGGCGCCGATGTGAAGCTGCGGGACGGACGTCTGGCTGATATCGCCCCCACCATGCTGGACCTGATGGGGCTGGAAAAGCCGGCCGAGATGGACGGCGAGACCCTCATCGAGAATTGACGGAGCGGGAGCGCCGGCCAGACCCTTTGGCGGCTTTTCCGGACCCACCCCGCCAAAGGCGGGGCGGCGCGCACGCGCCGTAAATGCGAAACCGCGGGGCGGTTGAGCATTTCCGCAGGGGCAATTCACTTGCCCCGAGGATGAAAAAGAAGGGCCCCCAAACGGGCAAGCCCGTTTGGGCGATCTGGAAAAGCCGGCCGAGATGGACGGCGAGACCCTCATCGAGAACTGACGGAGAAAAAGAGCCTCCAAACAGGCACGGGTCCCACTCCCGTAGATTTAACCTTGTTTGCCCCCCGAGCCGGACCAGTCCGGCGTCCCTTCGCGCGTGGGGATCGGGCAGAGATAGAAAGGCCTCCCGTATGCGGGAGGGGCCGGGAAAACCGGCGGGGAGGTATCTCCCTCCCAATTAGAAAGGAGTAGATTTCCCATGAAGCAGATCATCGAGATCGTAGACGTCCTGGGCCGTGAGATCCTGGACTCCCGCGGCAATCCCACCGTTGAGGTGGAGGTCTATCTGGACGACGGCACCATGGGCCGCGCCGCTGTGCCCTCCGGCGCTTCCACCGGCGTGTACGAGGCCTGCGAGCTCCGGGACGGCGACAAGAGCCGCTACCTGGGCAAGGGCGTCCTCACTGCTGTGAAGAACGTGAATACCGAGATCGCCGAGTGCCTGGTGGGCATGAACGTGCTGGATCAGGTGGCCATCGACAAGGCCCTCATCGACCTGGACGGCACCCCCAACAAGAGCCGCCTGGGCGCCAACGCCATTCTGGGCGCCTCCCTGGCCTGCGCCAAGGCCGCTGCCGAGAGCCTGGGCATGCCCCTGTACAGCTATATCGGCGGCGTCAACGCCAAGACCCTGCCTGTGCCCATGATGAACATCCTCAACGGCGGCGCTCACGCCACCAACAACGTGGACATCCAGGAGTTTATGATCATGCCTGTGGGCGCCTGCTGCTGGCATGAGGCCCTGCGGATGTGCGCCGAGGTCTTCCACACCCTGAAGACCGTCCTGAAGGAGAACGGCACCCCCGCCGCCGGCGTGGGCGACGAGGGCGGCTATGCCCCCAACCTGAAGAAGGACGAGGACGCCCTGAAGGTCATCGTGGCCGCCATCGAGAAGGCCGGCTTCAAGCCCGGTGAGGACTTCATGATCGCCATCGACGCCGCTTCTTCCGAGTGGTACAACGAGGAGACCGGCTGCTACGACCTGCCCAAGGCCAAGAAGACCATGACCCGCCAGCAGATGGTCAACATGTGGAAGAACTTTGCCGCCAAGTATCCCATCATCTCCCTGGAGGACGGTATGGGCGAGAACGACTGGGAAGGCTGGTCCATGCTGACTAAGGCCATCGGCGACAAGGTGCAGCTGGTGGGCGACGACCTGTTCGTCACCAACGTGGAGCGCCTGAAGATGGGCATCGAGAAGAAGGTCGGCAACGCCATCCTCATCAAGGTCAACCAGATCGGCACCCTGACCGAGACCCTGGACTCCATCCAGATGGCCAACCGCGCCGGCTACACCGCCGTGGTCTCCCACCGCTCCGGCGAGACTGAGGACGCCACCATCGCCGACATCGCCGTGGCCCTCAACGCCGGCCAGATCAAGACCGGCGCTCCCAGCCGTACCGACCGCGTGGCCAAGTACAACCAGCTGCTCCGCATCGAGGAGGAGCTGGGCGACGTGGCGCAGTACCTGGGCAAGGACGCGTTCTTCAACCTGAAGTAATCTGAAATCAGTACAAGGGGCCGCTGCCAGCAGGCAGCGGCCCCGTTTTCATGCCGCCCAGCTCCGGGGCCCCCGGCCGGATCCGGCGTTTTTTATTGCCGGGCAGCGGGATCTGTGATATACTTCTCAGCGAGAAAGAAAGAAAAGAGGCGGCTGGTATGGACACTATGATCATCGGCATCGCGGGCGGCACCGGTTCGGGTAAGACCACCCTTACGCTTCGGCTCAAGGAACGGTTTGGAGAGGATGTGAGCATCCTCTACCACGACAACTACTACAAGCGCCATGACGACATGCCCTACGAGGAGCGGTGCAAGCTCAACTACGACCACCCGGACGCCTTTGACACCGACCTGATGATCCGGGATATCCAGGCTCTGCGGCGGGGAGAGAGCGTCCAGTGCCCCGTCTACGACTATACCATTCATAACCGTTCGGACAAGACGGTAGAGGTCCAGCCCACCAAGGTCATCATCATCGAGGGTATCCTCATCTTTGAGAATCCGCAGCTCAGGGACCTGATGGACATCAAGATCTTCGTGGACACCGACGCCGATGTGCGCATCCTGCGCCGCATCCTCCGGGACGTGAAGGAGCGGGGCCGCTCCCTGGACTCGGTGGTGGACCAGTACCTGACCACGGTCAAGCCCATGCACGAGCAGTTCGTGGAGCCCTCCAAGCGCTGCTCCGACATCATCGTGCTGGAGGGCGGCCACAATGTGGTGGCCCTGGACATGATCATCCAGCGCATCAAGAGCTTTGTGGAGAGCAACTAAATACAAAAAAACGCCTGCACGGACTGAAGTGCAGGCGTTTTTTTTATGGCATCTGAGCGGGGGCGGGCGGCTCCTCCCGGAAGAGACGGTACAGGTCCCAGAGGGTCAACACCACCGCCAGGGTGGCCGCCGCGCTGAGGCCCAGCAGGAACAGATAGCTCCACTCCGGCGCGGACACATAGGTGAGGAGCGCCAGCAGGGTGCCCAGCACAGTGAGGACGTTCCGCCGCAGCAGCAAATCGCGGCGGAGCCGGTCGGAAGAGGGTGGGAGAGACAGGGCGGCATACCGCTCGCTGTCCGCCCCTGACAGGGCGGGCAGGGCGGAGAGGTCGGTGAGGAGCTGAAAGTTGAAGTAGATGCCCACCACTTGCAGCAGCAGGGCAAGAAGGCTGGCCAGACCGGAGACCAGCCCGGAGGCGGAAAAAAGCGCGGAGAAACCGAAGGTGACGGCCAGCCATTGGAGGGCGCTCATCCCGCCCAGCAGAGCGCACAGGGGGGAGAGGAGCCCGATATCCCGCAGGAAGCCGGACAGCCCGGCGATGGCCCGGAAGAGGAGCAGATAGCCCACCCACTCCGGGAGCACGTTGAGACTGCCCAGACTCAGATTCAGATGGAGGAAGAGCTGGGCCAGCATGACCTGTCCCAGGGCGTGGGAAATGTTATGGGAGTATTCCAGAGGGATCGCCTCCTTCCGGTGTCAGAATGAGGGCGCAGGTCTCCCCGGCGGTGGTGATTTCCGCGGCAAAGGCGGCGGGCGCATGCTGCCACTGGGCACCGCCGGAGGGGTCGGCCCCGCCTCCGCCGCCCTGCCCCGCCTGCCGGGGCAGGGAGATCCGCCGGGCGCTGTTCCCGCTCAGCAGGGCGGAGCAGTCGGGGGAACTCTCCGTCTGAGGGATGGGGGCATAGCGCAGGGAGCCGGGCCGCTCCTCCCCGGTGGCGGTAAGGCGAAGGCTGCCGCCCTCCGAGCGGAAATAGTCGGTGAATCGGGCGTCGGGGAGGAAGGTCAGCTCGCTCTCCGTCTGGTGACCGTAGGCCGACAGGCTGGAGCCGGTGGAGAGCAGATACTGATAGTCCAGGGTGACGGTATAGCCCCCGGCCTGGCCGGTATAGCGCAGGAAGGGCAGGTCCGGGCTGGCGTGGGCAATGGTCCCGCCGGTCCAGTCCTGGGGCGTCAGCTCCTCCAATGGCTCCACTACCCAGCGCTCCTCCTCCCGGAAAACGGTGATCTGCTGGCGCAGGATGGGGAGCTCCGTTTCATAGCCCGGAGCCTGGAACACCAGCAGGCCGGTATAGCGGTCCTCCGTCTGAGGCAGCAGGTTATAGACCTGCCAGGCGAACTGGTAGACAGTGACGGGCTCTTCCAGCCCCAGGTCTCCCCAGTGGGTGACGAAGGGGACGGTATGCCCGGTCTCCAGGGCGGCGAAGGGGGCGCTGAGAGCCAGGGAGCCATCCCGCTCCAGCCGGTCCATCAGGGCGGGCAGCTGCTCCGACGGGGTGACGGCGGCCCGGAAGAGGGCACTGTCCGCAAGCAGGGCCTTGGCATAGGTGTCCACCGCCCCGGCGGGGGTGGTACAGGCGGCGGTGAGGGCGTAGGCCTGTAAGGCGGCAGGCTCCGCCGTGACCGGCAGCGCCTGAGCGGCCAGGCCGGGCGGGGGCAGCAGGCTGGCCGTGGCCAGCACCGCCGCCATGCAGGCCGCTCCCAGGCCCATGCCCCGGGGATAGCGGCGGAAACGGGCGATGCACTGGATGCGCGCCCGGATGCGTTTGCCGCCGTTGGCCATGGAGGAGGTGCCCGGCGCCCGGGCGTACCGCTCGTTGGCCATGGAGAGGAGGATGACGCCGTAGGCCCGTCGCTCCTCCCCCTCCAGCCGTTCCAGCGCCCGCTGGTCGCACAGGGCCTCGCAGTCGTTCTGGATGCGGTCGCAGCAGTACCAGAGCAGCGGATTGCACCAGTGGAGGCAGCGGAGCAGGCAGAGCAGGACGCCGGCGGCGGTGTCGTGAAAGCGCAGGTGGAGCAGCTCGTGGAGCAGCACCTTGTCGTCCACCTCCTGCCCGGCGGGGAGGGCCAGCACCGGCCGGAAGACCCCGCAGAGGAAGGCGGTGGACAGTCCCGGCACCTCCACCGCGCCGCAGACGGGGAGACCGTAGGCGGCGCCCACCCGGCGGAGCTGCTCCTGACGGGCAGGGGAGAGGGGCAGTCCGCCCCGGAGCGCCCGGCGCAGCCGGAGGTAGGAAAGGAGGTACCAGCCCAGCAGCAGGAGAACGCCGGCCAGGTAGCCCACGAAAAGCCAGTCGGTAAGGCTCCGGGGGGCGGCGGAGAGCCAGGGAATGGGAGCGGTCACCCGAAGGGCCTGCCAGGAGTCGGTGAGGGCGGAGTTTCGTCCGGCCTCGGCGGCGCATTTGAGCCGCTCCACCGGCAGACGCAGGTCCAGCGGGCCCCAGAGCCCCAGCAGCCCTACCGGGATGACCGCCCGCAGGCCCAGTATGGCCCAGATGCCGTACTGCCACCGGGGGGAGAGCTTATCCCGGAACAGGGCCTTGACGGCCAGCAGCAGCGCCGCCGTAACAGCCAGGGACAAAGTCTGGAGGAGAAAAGACCAGATGTTCGTCATGCCCCGGCCCTACACTTCCATCTCGTCCAGCAGGCGGCGCAGCTCATCCCGCTCCTGGGGAGTGATGGCCTCCTCCCGGAGGAAGGCGGCCACCAGCTTGCCGGCGGAGCCCTGATAGGCCCGCCGGAGGAGGCTGCGGCGCTCTCCCGCGGCCCAGTCCTCCCGGCTGAGGGCGGCCTGATAGCGGCGGGGCGCGGCCTCCCGGCGGATGGCGACCAGCCCTTTGGCCTCCATGCGGGTGAGATAGGTCAAAACGGTGTTGCGGCTCCACCCGGTGCGGGGAAAGAGAGCGTCGGTGAGCTCCCCCAGGGTGCCCCCCTCGGGGAGGGCCCACAGGGCATCCAGTACGGTCCACTCCCGGTCGGAGAGACGTTCGGTTTCCATGACGATACCTCCTACAGTTGTAGTACGCAAATATACTACAACTGTAGGATGCATTTGTCAAGAGGGAGCGGAAAAAACAGGCATGGAGGGGAACGGGGGCGCATAATCTGTGAGCGGGGTGAGAACATGGTGGGATGGCTGGCGTTTGAGAAGCGCCGGGGCTGGCGGGTCCGGCTGGAGCGGCGGGAGGTCATGGGATTGGGACTGCTGCGGGCGTCTGTGTCCGCCCCCGCCGGGCCGGACGGGGCGGTTGTCCGATGGCAGGTACGCCGGGCCGCCCGGCTGCTGCGGAAGGAAGGCTGCCGCCGGGTGCTGGTGCCGGCAGACTTCCCGCTGTGGCCGGTGCTGGAGGAGGAGGGCCTGCTGCCGGTGAGCGCGGCGGGTCTGTGTACGGCCCTGGCGCCCCGGCTGGCCCTGGCCAGCCTCTCCGCCCGGGATATCCCGCCGGAGAGGGCCACGGCGGCGCTGGTGGGGAAGCGGGTGGACCGGCCCTTTTTCGACACGGCCTGCGCCCTGGCCCCTCAGGTGCGGCGGCTGGTCCTCCGGGCAGGGGAAGAGGGAGCCGATCTGGCCCGCTGGCTGGAGCGGGAGCGGGGCGTGCCGGTGCTGGAACGGGCGGAAAAGGCCCAGGTAACGGTGTGTTTTCCTCCAGCGGAGCGCGAGGGGGAGGCCAGCCTGTCCCTGGACGGGACGGAGGACGGCCTTGGGGGCCTGACCCTGGCGGCGCCCTGCCCTCTGCCGGAGGAGTTAGCCGCTCTGCCGCTGCTGGCCCTGCTCTGGGAAGAGGGGCGGCTGAAAGCCGAAGAAGTGGAGATCCGCCCCCGCGCTTCCTTTAAATAGCTTGACAGATACAGGCAAACTACATATAATGTATAGACGTTAAATTGGATTCTATGGGAGATATGAGCCGGCAACGGCTCGTTTCTCTTATTTTCGGCAAAAGAAAGGTGTGCACGGCAATGGCAAAAGAATATAAGCTGAGCCCCGAGCGGTTTGAAAAGCTGAAGGAGGAGCTCAACTATCTCAAGACGGTCC
>JALEZN010000151.1 GCA_022772585.1 Clostridiales bacterium | reverse complement strand
CAAGAAAAGGCGGTACGCTACCCCTCTACGGGGCGCATACCGCCTTTTCTTGTTATCCAGCCCTCCGGCTGTATCGGTTGAGCAAAAGTCAGCGTGGGAATGGTGTGGTATCTTTATCTAAGTGAATCCCCCGTCTCCCATCTGGAGATGGCCTGACGGGAGAGCTTCAGTATGCCCGCCAACTCCATCTGGGACAGTTTGTTCTCCTTCCGCAGGAGCGTCATTTTTTCACAAAGTTTCATATTTCCTCTCTCCGATCTTACTCAAAAATTTACTTAAAAGAAACCACATCGGCTTTACATAGGGGGCAATTATTGGTTGCATCCCGCTGTTTTCAACTGTTTTTCCATGTTTTTTGCCCGGCACTCCGCTCTTTGAGGCGGGAGTATATAAAAACGCCCCCGGGATGGGGGCGTTTTTCCCGTGTTGAATGGGGGCATCTTATTTTCCGGCCCGCGCTCACGCCTCCTGCCAGAAGCGGAGGGTGGCCTCCAGCTGGTCCGGCGGGCAGACCACATAGCTGACCGTGAGCCGGTGCCCCGCCGCGTCGTACATCTTCCGGGCCAGCTCCTCGCCGAAGGCGCCGCATACCTCGATGACGCCAAAGCCGTCGTCTGCCAGTTCCACCGCTTTGGCCACCGCCTCCTCCGGCGTGCGGACAGTGAGAATGTGGTTTTCCACCCTGCTGGTATCCAGCCGGGCGTGGTCCCTGGCGGGGTCAAAGAGGGGATTCATAATCATCATGGCGCATTTCTTTTTCATGGAAGTTTCCTCCTCGGGCTGTTCATTTTTACCATCATACCACATTGCGCTCCTCTTTGCCAGCTCCGTCCACCGCAGAAAAGCCCCCGCGCCCGAGGGCGCGGGGGCTTGATATGAGCTGTAAATTCCGCCCTTTTGACTAGTAGCGGTCCACCCAGTTGGAGATGAGCACCGTGGGCACCAGCCACATGGCCAGGAACACCAGCAGATTGGCCGGGCTCAGGGAGGCGTAAGCCGCCGAAAAGGTCAGGTAGAAGGCCAGCAGCACCCCCGCGCAGGAGCCCAGGCAGGTGAGCCCCGCCGAGATGCGCACCGCCAGGCGCAGGCGCTTCCCGCCCACGGTGGCCTCGGTGAAGGGGCCCACGCCCTCCCGGCAGAGCACGGCGGTGAGGATGTCGCTGTGGCTCTGGCGGGAGTCGGAGAGCTCCACCCGCCGCTCCACCGCCGGGAACTCCATCCGGTCGGCGGGCAGCTTGAACCGCTGCCGCAGCATGGCGGGGATGATGTTGAAATCCCGGGTGGCCAGCACCGGGGAAATATGGTTGTGGATCAGGGCGTAAAGGGCGGGCTCCACCGTACCGTGGAGGGTATACTTCAGGGCGAAGATGCCCGCCAGTTCCCCGTCGATGGCGCAAAACACCGCGTTTTTCACGTTGAGCCCCTGGGGCAGCGCCACCTCCATCAGGTGCATGAAGGCCGCCGAACCCACCAGTACCCGCTCACCCCGGACTGTGGCGGACACGCCGCCGCCCTCGTAACAGCAGAAATCCGTGGTCCGGCGGTAGATGGCCCCTTGGGAGCGGAGCAGATCGTGGAAGATCTTGTCCAGCCCGCACCCCGTATCCCGGATCAGCGTGGCGGTGACCCCCACCACCTGCTCCACCGGAAAGTCACCGAAGATCTTGATGCCGTTGAGGGTCACGGTTCCCGGCGGAAAGAGGTCGGTATCGGTGAGCAGGATGCCGGCGCTGCCGCCGGTGCCGGTGACGCCGTCCCACCCGGCAAGGGCCGCGCCGCTCCTGGCCAGCCGCCGGGACAGGGCGCGCCATGGAAGCCCGTAGCACAGCGCCGAGGACAGGGACGCCCCCGCCGCCAGCGTGGCGCTCAGGCACCAGACCAGGTCCTCCGGCCGCTGCTGCCCCACCGACGAGAGCAGGGAGAAGAGCAGACAGGCGAGCAGGATCAGCGGGGCCGCCACATGAAAGATCCGTTCAGCCCCGTCGGCAGCCTGAATCTGCCGGCCGAAGCCGATAGGCTCCCCCGACCACTTGGCGTAAGCGTCCCGCCCGTTCCATTTGTTCTCATCCAGGGTGATCAGATAGGGCTCCGACGCGGAGGCCGCCGTGCGGCAGGCCAGACGCAGGCCTTCCCGCTTCATGGCGCTGCCCCACAGGCCGAAGGCCAGGGCCAGGGCCGCCACCGCACAGTAGGGCTGCCTGCCGTTTCCTCCGTCCGCCAGGGCCAGGGTCACAGCGTCGGCCAGCGCCAGGGCACAGGAGAGGGCCGTCAGGCTCTCCATCCCCGCCCGCAGAGTGAACAATCCCAAAAGCCCCCGCCCGATCACGTCGATCCCCAGCAGCATAACCGCCCCCAGAAGCCCCGCCTGCACAAAGAGCTGCAGGGCCGCCTCCCCTGCCAGCCTGCCCGGCAGGGCCACCCCCATACCGGGGGCCAGGGTCAGGTAGAGCAGGGGCAGGCAGAGCAGAAAGGCCAGCACCGTCCGCAGCCGCAATACGCCCAGCCCCTTGCCGTACCGGCGGAAGAGCTCCAGCGGCGGCAGGTCCGGAGCGGGCGGAGGCTGGCGGCGCCGGCGGCGGGGCGGACGCTCCTCCGGGGGCTCCTCCTCATCCACGCCGGGGATATACTTCTCCGCCCGGCGTTCCTCGATGGACTCGCCGGCGTTCTCCTCCTCAAACATGTGGTCGGCGTAACGGTCCGCCTTTTCCTTCAGCCGCCGCAGGCCCGCGGCAATGGGGTTTCCCTCCTCCGGCTCCTCGCCGGGGAAGGAGATCACCTTCTCCGCCGGGCGGCGGGGAGGCTCCGCCGGTTCAGGCTCGTCCGGCTCCTCCGGTCCGTCCGGTTCTTCCAGGCAGCTGCCGTCCGGATCCTCCTCCGCTTCGGGCGCGGATCCCTCCTCCGGAGCCGGTTCCGGGGCCGCTCCGCGTCCGGGAAAGGTCAACAGCTTTCCCGGCTTCCGTTTTGGCCGGTCGGGCACCGGGATCAGATCGGGGCCGTCCTCCCCTCCGTCCTCCCGGGGCTGGAGGGGGATGGGGATGGGCTCGCCGCTCTCCTTGCGCTCCTCCACGCCGTACTCGGCCAGGATCTCCTCCAGAGTGAATTCCAGCCGGTCGCCGTCCTGATTCAGTTTATCGTCTCTGTCCCTGGACATAACGTTCTCCTGAAAAACAAAAGGTATTGCCCGCTTTATCCCAGGCGCTGGCGCACCGCCTCATAGAGCAGGATGGCTGCAGCAGCGCTGGCGTTGAGGGAATTGAGCTTTCCCTTCATGGGGATGCGGACCTTGAAGTCGCAGTTTTCCGCCACCAGACGGCCCATGCCGTCCCCCTCGCTGCCGATGACGATGGCGGCGGGGCCCTTCAGGTCGGCGTCATAGAGCAGCCTGTCCCCATCGGCGGCGGTGCCGAAGATCCAGACCCCCTCGTCCTTGAGCTCCTTGAGCAGGGCGGGCAGGTTGGGCACCCGGGCCACGGGCACGTGGCTCACCGCGCCGGCCGAGGTCTTGGCCACGACGGCGGTGAGGCCGGCGGAGCGGCGCTTGGGGATGATGACCCCGTGGGCGCCGGCGCACTCGGCGGTGCGGATGACGGCCCCCAGGTTGTGGGGGTCGCTGAGCTCGTCGCACACCACGATGAGAGGGGGCTCCCCCTT
>JALEZN010000093.1 GCA_022772585.1 Clostridiales bacterium | reverse complement strand
GGACCGCCTCGGCGGTCCTTACTTTTTGGGCGGATAGGGTGCTTTCTGTTCGGTGCGGCCCAGGAGATAATCCACGCTGGTGTGATAAACATCCGCCAGCTTCTCCAGAATCGCCACCGGGATGTCGTTCTCACCAGTCTCATATTTGGAATATCCCGTTTGGGACATTCCCAGCAGCTTCGCCAATTCCGTCTGGCTCAGGTCCGCGTCTTCCCGCAGGTCGCGGATTCGTGGATACATGGGCATCACCTCATGTCCACATCATACTGTGTGTCCTATTCGCGCATTGGCATCTTAACCTGATTCAGGTTAAACTATGCTTGAGGTGATCCCAATGACCAACGAACCCGACTACAAAAAAGCCTATGAAATTCTGAACCAGGCCCTGGAGGAGGCGGTCCGGGTCCTCCAAAAGGCTCACCTGCGCACCACGCTGACCATCCAGCGGGAAACCGGGGAACTGACGGCGGAGGATGAGGGCGAGCCCTCCGATCCCTGCAAATAGAAAGGCCTCTCCCCGGGGAGAGGCCTTTTCCCATCTTTACAGGTCCGCAATATTCATCCTGTCCATCTCGCTGCGCCTGCGGTGCTTCTCCCGACAGGCGGCGTAGATGGCCAGTAAAATCACCGTCGGGATGTTCCCCAGAATCAGCGACGCCAGAATGGCGCCCCAGGGGATGCCGCCCTCATAGGCCGTGACGCTGCACACCATCACCAGGGAGTACAGAAACGTCAGCAGCGGCAGGATCAGCCCCGGCCACCGGGCCTCCCGTCTGGACAGGAACATCTGCAGCAGAACACCGCCCACCACAAACACCAGGATAACCACCAGCAGAAATATGATCGTCTGCACGCCAATAGCCATCTCGTCAGTCCTCCTTGTTTTTCCGGTATTCCGTAATCAGCAGCTTGGCCGTGTCGAAGTCTAGCTTCCCGTCCACCGCCAGCCGCTTCACCATCGCCACATAGGGGTCCGTCTCCGCCGACTCCGCCAGCCGGATCTTCTGGATCAGCCGGTCCAGGCGCAGACGCACAGTGGGGTAGGTAACGCCGTAATGGCTTGCCACTTCCTTCAGCGACCCGGAGCAGAGCAGAAAATTACGGATGAACGCCAGGTCCTCCTCCTCCAGCCCTGTCATCCAGTCCGGCACAACTTCAATTGACATCGAGCCTCATCCTTTCATATTATTTTTAACTATTTTAAATATACTCTTTTATATTATTAAAGTCAAGATCAAAAATGGGGGACCATCCATGGATGGTCCCCCATAAGGTCAGGTTAGGTTCCGGTCAGCCCACCGTGTAGACGCTGCCGGTGTTGTTAAGGAAGGTCTGCCCCGGCATCTGCTCCTGGAACATCTTGGTGGCCTTGGGGCCGGTGCAGTGGGACAGGCCGATCTGCTGTACGCCCAGCTCCTTGAAGCGGTCGATGGTCTTCTGGATGGTGGCCTCGTCGGCGTCCAGCAGATGGAAGCCGCCGATGACGGCGTACACCTTCTCACCGGAGCGCTCCTCAATGGTGTTGACGATATTCAGGATGCCGCTGTGAGAACAGCCGGAGAGGATGACAAGGCCCTTGCTGGTCTCCACGGCCACGGCCACTTCCTCATCAAAATCATCCACTTCATACTCGCCGCCGGCATTTTTCTCCAGCATGTTGGGCGCCAGCTTAAAGGACTCGTCCTTGTCAAAGGAGCCGTAGACAGTCACGCCGTCAGCGATCTTGACGGTACCCGTGTCCAGGTACTCGATGGCCACGCCTCTGTCCAGCAGATCCTGCTCACCGAAATTGATTCCCACAGGGAAATAGCCCACAGTGCCGTCGGTGAAGTCAAACTTCTGGCCCACCGCATCATAGTAGTACTTTTCACCGGCCTTGTCAAAGAAGTCCTTTTTCACGAAAAGGGTCTTGTTCTCGGCGCCATAGGTATCAAAATAGGGGATCACGCCGCCGCAGTGGTCATAATGGGAGTGACTCAGGACCATCTTGCTGCAGTCAGCCAGATCGATGCCCAGGGCCTTGGCATTTTTCAGGAACTGGCCGGCCTTGGCAGTATCGAAGATGATCTTGTCGTTGGCGGTCTCGATGATGGCGGAGAAACCGAACTCCTTGTCCAGCGCGGTGTTGCTGCCGTTGTTGTTCTCGGCCAGCGTGGTGATCTTGACCTCGTCGGCCTTCGTGATCCGGATAGCGGAAGCGTCATAGTCAAAGTCCACCTTGAACCCCAGCTTCTCCGCCAGGGCGCGCAGACCGATGGTAGTGACGCCGTTGGCCGTATTGCCCGTCAGCGCAGTCTCTTCCCCGTTGACGAAGATGGGGTAGACGGAACGGGCGCCAGCCGCCACACCAAGCGTCAGTGTCAGCGCCAAAACAGACGCCACAGCCGCGATCACCTTTTTCTTGCTTTTCATCAAACCTTCTCCTTTCTTCAGACCGGTATTCCCAGTCTTTTCCCTGAATTCAGTATACTGCCTTGCGCTGTGCAGTTCAAATTCATTGTATATATAATGTCCGTGTCAAACTATTGGCCATATATATAATACCGGCCGCCGGGCGCCGGTACTTTGTCCATCCGTACTTTCCTCTTGTAAGCAATGGGGAAGAGTGGTATAATATTGCGACTAAAATTACAAGGGAGAGGCAAAAGCATGACTTACAAAGAAGAATTCATTACCTTTATGGTTCGTTCCGGTGTGCTCACCTTCGGCGACTTCACCACCAAGTCCGGCCGCAAGACCCCCTATTTCATCAACACCGGCAACTACAAGACCGGCGCCCAGGCCGCCAAGCTGGGGGACTACTACGCCGCCTGTATCCAGGAGAACCTGCCCGACGGCGTGACCTGCCTGTTCGGCCCCGCCTACAAAGGCATTCCTCTGGCCGTCACCGCCGCCGCTTCCCTGTACCGCAATTACGACCGTGACCTGCCCTACTGCTTCAACCGCAAGGAGGCCAAGGACCACGGCGAGGGCGGCTCCATGGTGGGCTACAAGCCCCAGGATGGGGACGATGTGGTCATCGTGGAGGACGTGGTCACCGCCGGCACCGCCGTGCGGGAGACCATTGAGCTCTTCAAGCACGTGGCCAAGGTCAACATGAAGGCCCTTATCGTCTCGGTGGACCGCATGGAGCGGGGCACCCGGGACTGCTCCACCCTGGACGAGCTGCGCGCCGATTACGGCATCCAGGTCTACCCCATCGTCACCGTGCGGGAGATCATCTCCTTCCTGCACAACCGCCCGGTGGACGGCAAGGTCTACATCGACGATGAAATGAAGGCCCGGATGGAAGCTTATCTGGAGCAGTACGGGGCCAGGAGCTGATATCCCCTCGTCCCCCTCGGAGAGCATGGGGGGCCTCCGGGGGGAACCGGTTCCCCCCGGAACACGCGGCGCGCGCAGCGCCCATTTTTCCCGCAGGAAAAATCCGCGTGTTGGATGGAGGCCTATCTGGAGCAGTACGGCGCCAAGGCCTGATATCCCGCGGCATGAAATCAAGAGAGGAGGTCTGGCCATGGGCATGCACGACGGCCACCGGCAGCGCCTGAAAACCGAATTTCTGGCCAGGCCGGACTCCTTTCCCGACCACAAGGTTTTGGAGCTGCTGCTCTTCTACGCCAATCCCAGAAGCGACACCAATCCCCTATCCCACGCCCTGATGGACCGCTTCGGCTCCCTGGCCGGGGTGCTGGACGCCTCTCCCGCCGAGCTGCAGAAGGTCCCCGGCGTGGGGGAGCACGCCGCCGTGCTCCTGAAATGCGTGAAGGAGCTCAGCGGCCGCTACCTGGCGGGCCGCACCGGGATGGACAACATCGTGGACGGCTCCCGCGCCGCCTGTTCCGTTCTGCGGCCCTACTTTTTTGGCGCCCGGAACGAACGGGTGTGCGTCCTGTGTATGGACGGCAAGCGCAAGCTGCTGGGCGTGCGCCAGGTGGCCGAGGGGAATGTGAACGCGGTGGAGGTGACCACCCGGCTCATCGTGGAGGCCGCCCTCTCCCTCAATGCCACCAGCCTGATCCTGGCCCACAACCATGTCAGCGGCCTGGCCCTCCCCTCGCCGGAGGACAGGGCCACCACCCTTCACCTGCGGGATGTGCTCTCCCGGGTGGGTGTGGAGCTGGCGGACCATATCATCTTTACCGACGATGACGCAGTCTCCCTGCGGGACAGCGGTTTTTTCAGCAGTATTTAGCCTGTTATACTTGAATTAGAACGTGCGTTCTGGTACAATAGTTTCACTTGGCGAGCCGCTGCGTCAGCGGCGGAGAGCCTAGTGAATCTTGTGCCTGTGGTGCAATAGCTTCACTTGGCGAGCTGCCGCGTCAGCGGCGGGGAGCCTGGTGAAACTTTTGCCCGTGGTACAATAGATGCACGTATGCCGCGGGGAGATGTGGGTACACGTCGCCCCGCGCCG